>CAWVSQ010000014.1:0-10056 GCA_963933005.1 uncultured euryarchaeote | reverse complement strand
TTGCTGAGAGGGGGAGTAAAGGATCACTTGAAGCCATATTTATTGAAGAGGACCAATTAGAGGTGGTGAAGATTACAGAAGGTGAAATAAAACCAGCTATTATAAAGATTGCCGAAGAGAGAAGTGATGTAAATACAGAAAGTGCTGTGAATTGGAGAGATAACAAGTACATAAATTGAGATGAGATACAAAAGTGATTTGTCTTAGTTGAGGCAAATGTGTACGTTAGAGAATGGTTGTTGAATTTCCAAATTACATTACTGTCGATTATGAAGATGGTAGAGGGCAATCTGCAAAGGAGTACCATAGCCTTGAAGATAAACTAGAAAAGTCCATTCAAGTAGTAACCAATGGGCTAGATCAATATGAATCTCCAGCAATCATGTGGACTGGTGGAAAAGATTCCACCTTACTACTTTATGTGATAAGAGAAGTTGCTCGTGAGCGCGGAGGGGATGTCCCACCAGCAATATTCCTTGATCATTTTGCACACTTTTCAGAGATTATAGAATTTGTAGATAGATGGGCAGATATATGGGATCTAAATTTAATCAAAGCTCAGAATGAAGATATTGCTGCGCTTATGGAAAAGAATGGTAGAGAGATAAAAGTTGAAGATCTCAATGAAGCAAATAAGCAAGAATTGGAAAAGTTAGAATATCAAGAAGAAAATATAATGATAGATCCAGATTCATTTGTAGGAAATCACTTATTAAAAACTGCAGTCCTCAACGAAACGATTATACAAAATGGATTTGATGGGATTTTCTCGGGGGTGAGGTGGGATGAGCAGGAAGCTAGATCGAATGAGACTTTTTTCAGTCCCCGTCATGATTTTGAGAAATATCCTCCTCATGATAGAATTCATCCAATTCTACAATTTGATGAAAGGAGTCTATGGGATGCCATTTGGGGATATGTTGTCCCAGATTTGGTAGAAAAATATCCCATAGGTCACGTTCCAACAAATTATAGTGATTTTCCGAATGGGATTTCTCCAGAAGACATACCAGTTAGCCCGAAATATTTTGAAGGGTTTAGATCGTTGGGTACAGAAAAAGGATCTACGAAAACAGAAAATAAGCCTGCATGGTTGCAAGATCTAGAAGAAACACCAGAGAGACAAGGGCGGGCTCAAGATAAAGAAGGTATTATGCAACGTCTTAGAGATTTGGGGTATATGTAGCGAAAGTTTAAGTATATAAAATTAAAGATTCCAAGGAGCGAATTCGGGGTCCACCTGACGTTCTTCGTGGGTGATGGAATCGATTATAGAAATATCTTCTGCAGAGAGTGTCAGGGAGAATGATTCTATGTTATTTCTAATATGAGTTTCGGAAGAAGCTTTTGGTATAGGTATCGCGCCTTTTTCTTGAATCCAAGATAAACTTACTTCAGCCTCAGTTACTCCATATTTTTTGGAGATCATATCTAATTCGGGGGAATCAAAAATGGCCCCTCTAGCGATCGGGGAATATGCTACCACGAGTATATCATTCGATTCGCAAAAGGCACGCAATGGTTCCTGATGTAGAAAAGGATGCATTTCAATTTGATTTGCGAAGATGGGTGCATCGCACTCTTTTAAAGCTACTTCTAGCTGTTGTAGTTCGAAATTACTGACTCCAACGTGAGAGATTACACCATCGTCCCGGAGATCAGAGAATCCAGCTAGAGTATCCTCAGGATCATAAGTTCCAGAGGGCCAATGGATATAAAGAAGATCCAAATACTCTGTTTGTAGTCGGTCGACACTAGATTCTGCCGCATTGACAACCCCCTTATAAGAGAGATCATCGGTGTGTAGCTTTGTTGCGATGAATAACTCTTCTCTTACTATTTCTGCCTCGGAGATGCCATTACCAACATCTGTTTCGTTGCCATAAGACTGAGCAGTGTCGATATGGCGATATCCCAATTCGAGGGCAAATCTAATTGTGGCCGAACAAGATGGGCCGGACATCTTCCAAGTGCCTATACCCAATAGAGGCATGCCTTTTTTTCTAGGAACTACTATTGTGGGATCAGATGTGTCCATATCTGTGATGCTAAGACGGGGAAAAAGACGTTTAATACTTTGGTTCGGCGTTGCAAATAGAATAAACAGAATCCATAATTAGGTCTCTTTCGCGTTTCCACGAATCAAATCCATCTGGAGATGAGGGATAACGGTCGTAGTGATGTTTGAGCAGTCCTGCTTCTTTGTTTATTCGGTAGAGTTCGAACAAGAGACCCCAATGCCGAAATGCTTTTGTTAATGTTTTAAACTTGACCCAGAGTCCCATAGTTGTGTTCCCATGTTTACTCATGATGTCAACGAGTTGTTGTGCTGGTATGCAAGAAATGACATCTGTTAGTTCAGAAACATCATGTGCACCGCCCCAGATATTATATAAATCCATTGCTGCGTATCGCTTGCCAAAAGAGTTCATCACTTTGATATTATAGTCCCAAAGAGAGGATTCACTTACATCGTCAGATTCAATGGCCTTCATTGCTGTTTTGGCAGCGAAGTGTCCAGATGTGGCTGCTGCGCCGATGCCGCCACCAGTAGTTGGATTTACATGACCAGCAGAATCTCCCGCGGCTATGAAACCAGGAGCAACTGCAGAATCGAATGGTCTTCGGGTGGGAAGTGCAGCCCCTAACTTGTCAACTACAGTGCAATCTTTGAAATCGGGATGCGATCGGATGTCGTCCTGAACTGCTTTAACAAGTTCCATAGGAGGTTTATTCATTTGGAATCCCACACCCACATTAATCACAGTTGGTGTCCGTGGGAAATACCAAAGATACCCTAACTCGGTGGTAGGTTTGAAGATGATAGCATCGTGCCAATCTACGGGGTTGGGTAATTCAATGACCTCTCGATAAGCAGAACAAAATTGTCTGTAGGAAACATTTGTATCAAAAGTAGTTCCGGAAAAGTCAGTTTTGTCTTGGAGAAGAGACATGGAACCACCAGTATCGATCGTGATAGGTGCTTGGTAAGAAACGGATTTTCCCTTACATGTTCCAGTGACTCCTGTAACTTGTCCATTTTGGACAACGTCTTGAATTACAGTGTCATAGTGAATTTCTGCGCCTGATAATTTTACTTCATCTAACAATACTTGACCGTATGCATATCTATCGAGGATTGTCCCTTTTGTTTCGCCGAATGGTATGTTAATTGTTTGTCCAGATGCAGGATTCTCAAAAACTGCTCGCTGAATATTCCTATTGGTAAAAGATTCCTTTGCTAGTCGTTCTAGATCGATTACATCGGGGAAAGTACTTTTACCTTTAACTGCATCTCCACAGGCTATATTCCCAGCTTCTTTGACTGTTTTTCGTTCCAACACTACAACGGAGTATCCTTCTCGAGCAGCTGTGGCGGCTGCAAAGGAACCGGCAGTACCCCCGCCAACAATAATAATATCATACGATTGAACGCCCATGGAAAAGTGTTGTTAGGAGAAGTTAAAAATGCATGGGATCTGCACGGGGGCAAAAGTTGCAGGTATCAGAGAGAGAGATTAGGTTAAAAAGTGATAGAGTGGGACGACTATATTCAGTAGAATTCTCGGAGTAAATTCATGACGTCTTCGGGAGGGGTTTCAGATAACTTCCACATTGGAGAATCTAGACCATGAGATTCTTCATAAGAAGCTGAATTTGGATTCTGATATAGTATTCCTTGATACTCTGTTTCGTGATCAAGAATTAATTTTTTTGCAGCCTCATAATCGGTAGGATCATGTCCAATATCATTAACATCAACGAGAGATTCTCGGAAATATTGATAAGTGTCTACTTTGTTATAAGTGACACAGGGACTGAAAACATTAACAAACGCAAATCCGTTGTGGTTTATTGCCGCTTCTATGATTTCAATGAGTCGCTTGAGATCGGAAGAAAATGCCTGTGCTATAAAAGTGCCTTGAGAAGCAAATGCCAATGCAAGAGGATCTAATGGAGGCATATAGGTCCCAGTTGGGCTCGTCTTTGTTTTAAGATCAGTCCCACTTGTAGGAGAATGTTGACCCTTGGTTAATCCATAAATACGATTATCCATCACAACGTAAGTCATATTTACATTTCTTCGTACAGCATGAATAAAGTGGGCAGAACCAATCGAAAAGCCATCGCCATCGCCGCCTGCCACCATGACTTCTAGATTTGGGTTGGCTATTTTTGCCCCACAACCAACTGGAAGGGCCCTACCATGGACACCATGAATAGAATAAGTTCGGACATATGTTCCAATTTTCCCAGAGCACCCTATTCCCGCGACAAAAAATGTATTTTCGGGAGTGGCACCAGTATTTGAGAGTGCTTTCAATATCCCGTTCATAGTACCGAAATCCCCGCACCCGGGGCACCAAGTTGGTTTTTTATCGGATTTGAAATCTGCGAATTTTGCACCAGTACTCATTTTAACACAACCTCCTCAGGGAGTAAATAAGAATTAAGCTCTTTTGCGATTTCGTCTGCAGAGAATCTCACACCATCATATTTCAATATTCTCGTGACACGTGAAAGGGAATCGTGTTCTAAAAGCGTGGCAAATTGACCACTAGCATTGCATTCTATGACGAATACCATAGAAGCGTTTTGAATCGCTTCAGATATGTCGGGCCTGGGGAATATATAAGGAAAAGAAAGGAATCTCACTTTTTGTTCTAGTTGATCCAGCGCTTCTATAATAGCACCTTCATTTGAGCCCCAGGAAATGACTAGAATGTCAGAGTCTGGAGAACCAAACTCACGATAATCAAAATTCTCTTGTTCAATTGCCGTTTTTAATTTTCTTTTCCTTTTTTGGACTTGTTTTTCTCGAGTGGGGGGATGCTCTGTTCTACGCCCTAATTCGTCGTGCTCGAGTCCAGTTACCATGTGGATTCCACCTTCAGTCCCAGGTAATGTTCTGGGGCTAACACCGTCTTCGGTATCGGCGTGAGGTTTGAATTGTCCCTGAGAATTGAGCCAGGGTTCTAGATCAGAAGTTTCGGAGAGGAATAGACCACGTTCTATTTGGATAGACTCCATATCAAATTCGTCCGGAGAATAAGTTTGGTCAGTGACGGCGAGTGATAGATCTCCTGTTAAGTAAACAGGGACATTGTATTTCTCAGCTAGGTTAAATGATTCGACTGTTTTATGGAAACATTCTGCAACGGTAGTGGGGGTGAGAATGAATCGCTCGCATTCACTGTGGCCACCGTACAACATAGTGTTTAAATCACCTTGTTCTTGTTTGGTGGGCATACCAGTAGATGGGCCTGCCCTCATGACGTTGCAAATGACAAGAGGGGTTTCTGTCATAGATACCAAGCCAAAAGTTTCGGTCATTAGATCGATCCCAGGACCGGATGTTGCAGTCATTGCCCGTGCTCCGGTTCTGGCAGCCCCCAGAGCAATATTGATTGCAGATAATTCGTCTTCTGCCTGGATTACATGTCCACCGAACTGCTCTATTCTACCTTTTAGATAGTTCATTACTGCGGTAGCGGGAGTAATAGGATATCCCGCATACAAACGGCACCCTGCTGCTATTGCCCCCATACCTATCGCTTCATCTCCGTTGAGTAGAACGTATGTGGCATCGGTGCACTCTAGTATATATCCAAAATCGCTAGGATTGTAATTTTCAAGAATATAATTGTGGCCCAATAATGCAGCTTTTTTATTATTCAAAACGAGTTCGGATCCTTTTCGTGAAAATTGTTTTTCTAAAGATTCGTCCAGATTAGATATTGGGAAATTGGTTGCTGCGCAGGTTGCCCCAAGGGCAACTATGTTCCTCATAATTGCACCTCCTGCTTCTTCTGCCAAACTTTGAAGTGGCACATTTAAACCAGTCATATTCCGAGGTGGTTCGAAATCTTTCATCATGGTTCGTTCCCCATCGTAAATGATTAAGGAGTTATCGTGGAGTTGACTCAAATTTTCTTCAACTGTTCTTTTGGTAAGTGCGATGAGAACGTCCATGCGGTCGACAACACTTTGGACAGGGACGAGAGCGGTTCTCACTTTATAAGAAGTATACCCACCACGTATGCGAGATGCAAAAACTTTTGATGTGAAAACGTGCCGACCTGCTCTGGAAAGTGCTTGTGCAAAAATTTTTCCTGTAGAATCGATCCCGTGACCAGCCTCTCCCCCGATGGCCCAGTTTAGATCATCGATCATTGACGGAAATGTGCAGTGATAAAACAAAAAGCTTCTGTAAACGTCTTGTTTTAAAGAGGAGTGTTTGGAGAGATTGTATATGCCTATATTTTTTATTTTCTAGTTGAATATTTGTAACTAGTTTTTTTAGGATCTATTCCAAAATCTTCAGGGGTTAACTGAGGAGTTGGTGGGGCAGTAGATTGGGTTGAATCAAATGTTGCTCGAATGTGAGGAGGTATTTTGAATGATTGAAATTTAAGCAAAAGTGGTACGGCTTTTGGGGAAATTGTACCCCGCTTTTCGGATAGGCGGTCTTGTAGAGAGGGGGGGAGCTCAAGTTCATCGACGTGGTCGAATCCTAGCTGAGATAGATACTCAGTTGATTCTGTGAAGAAATAAGACCCTTCGAAACCCTCTTTTTGGGCATTTTTGATTAGACTTTCAAAAATTTGGGCAAGTATCGATTCTTTTTGAGAATTGTCCAAGATACAAATACTAGTTATTTCACAGAAATCTGCTTCATCGTGTTCTTTGTGGATTCGATTACGTCCAAATCCCAATCTAGAATGTTTGTTTGAATCCATTGAAATGACATAATCTCTAGAACGAAAAGCGACATCATCAGCTGAGAGAGATTCTATCTGATCAAGGAGCCAAAGTTCGTCACGATTCTTGGCTGATCGGACATACATGAAATATCATTGCATTCAGAATGCAAAAAGTAGTTGTAGCGAGAGTTGATCGGAAAGATGATCAGAGTGGGGCACAAAAGAGGTTAGAGGAGTAATATGATAAATGATCCAGCCCTTGTTGTTGTTGATTTTCAACTAGATTTTTGTAAAAAGTATTCAGAAGAAACTAATGGATTTGTAGAAGATCCAATTCATCAGTCGGCAATAGAGGCGACTGCGAAGTTTCTTAAAAGATATAGGGAATCGGGGAGGACCCCGATATTTGTGGGGGCCACCCATAGTGAGAAAACTGTGTCTAGGCCTTTGTTTGAGAAATATGAGAGAATTGGGAAGTGGTTCTGTAGACCTGGGACAGAAGGTGCAGAATTTGCGCCAGAATTGGAAGTTGGTGGAGAAGATATAGTAGTCATCAAACACAGATATAGTGGATTCCATAATACAGATTTGGACGATTATCTGAGAAGTAATGGCATCACAGATATTTTGTTTGCAGGTTGCGCAACTAACGTCTGTGTTGCTACTACACTGTATGATGCTTATGACAATGGATATGACGTGACTTTGCTTTCAGATTGTTCAAGTACAGATCTGCCAGAATTACAAGAATTGACTGAGAAAAATGTGGAATCTAAATTTGGAAAAGTTTGCAAAAGTACTGAAATAAAATTATAATTCTTTAAGTTTATCGAAAATTCCAGATTTGGCGTTGGTCCCGGTGTTTTTTCCAAAGGATTTGAGTACTTTTTTCTGTTCATTGGTGAGAGAGGAGGGGCTGGGAGTTGGTATTTGAACTTTAATGATTTGATCGCCGAAAGATTTTTTTCTACCTTTTTGGGGCATTCCACATCCACTTAATGTAAAGATATCACCATTTTGAGTACCGGAGGGGATGATTAATTCGGAGGATCCACCTAAAGTTGGTACTTTTATTTTTGCCCCAAAAACTGCATCTTGGAAAGGTAGTTCACAAGAATGGTAGATAGTAGATCCTTCACGTTTGAAGTCTGGATGCGGTTTGATGGACACCATTACTTTAAGATCCCCATTGGAGCCATTTTTCAATGCTGCACCTTCACCTTCGTAGAGAAAAATGGTCCCGTCTGAAACGCCAGGTGGGACTTGAAATGGAATTTCCGTCTTATTTGTAGAGATTCCAGATCCGGAGCATGAATTGCAGTTTTTGGAATAAGATACTCGCTCCCCATTACAAGTAGAACAAGTGGTTACTTGCTGTATCTGACCAAACACAGTTGAGCTTGTACGGGTGACAGTTCCGGCCCCATTACAAGTAGAACAACTAGTAGTTTTTGCGTCGGATGGGTGACCAGTTCCGTTGCACTTGGCACAGGACTCGGGACGGGCAAAACGTATGGTCTTAGTTACTCCAGAATATGCATCCTCTAAATCCACTTCTAGGGATGTTGTAAGAGTTTTTCCACGCCGAGGTGGGGAACTAGATGGCCCTCCAAAAAAAGTTTCGAAGAGATTTCCAAATCCGGTTGAAAAACTGGCAGTGTTAAAGAAATCACTTGCATTTCCACTGAAATGAGTATTGGAGAAACCTCCTTGTTTTTGGGCTTGTTCAAATTGAGAATGGCCTACTTGATCATATGTTTTCCGAAGAGATGGATCGGTTAGAACGTCTTTTGCCTTCTTTATTTTTTTGAATTTTTCTTCTGCGTTTGGATCGCTGGAAACATCAGGATGGTACTGGGCTGCTTTTTTACGATAGGCTTGTTTGATTTCGGGGGCAGTGGCTCCCCGGCCAACCCCAAGAACATCGTAAAAATCCTCATTCATAGATAGGATCGAATAGGTGAAGGGGTTATTTAACTACCAGGAAAATTATTCTTCCAGGTCTTCAAATTCTGCATCAACAGGTTCCTCTGTTGAATCGCCAGAGGATTCTGTAGAAGCTGATGAATCAGTATTGCTTTCCTCATATATTCGTTTTCCAATTTCTTGAAGTTTAGTGGATAAATTCTCGAGGGAAGTTGTGATTTCATCTGCCGAAGAATCTTCGTTTTGTAAAGTAGAATCTAGTTCAGACATTGCAGATTCTATTTCAGTTTTAAGGACTTCATCTACGTGTTCTTTATGTTCTTCGAGTAAATTTTTAGCCTGATTTAGGGCGGATTCTGCATTGTTTCTCGCCTCCACCATGGTGCGGCGTTGTTTATCTTCTTCTGCGTGTTCTTCCGCTTCTTTCTTCATTCTTTCTATGTCTTCTTCTGAAAGTCCAGACCCTCCGGCAATAGTTATGGACTCTTTGTTGCCAGATCCTTTATCTTCTGCAGAAACGTGGGTGATTCCATTTGCATCTAACTTGAAAGTGACTTCGATCTGGGGAATTCCAGCAGGGGCAGGGGGTATTCCAGAAAGTTCAAAATCACCTAAGAGTTCATTTTTGTCTGCGAGTTCTCTTTCACCTTGTGAGACTTTGATATGAACAGATGGCTGATTATTTGCTGCTGTTGTGAATATTTTTGATTCTTCGGTTGGGATAGTGGTATTACGCATGATGAGCCGTTCGAAGAGTCCACCTTTAACTTCGATTCCGAGTGATAGAGGAGTAACGTCAAGTAAAACTATATCTTGAATATCGCCGGACAGAACCCCTCCTTGAATTGCAGCACCTAACGCGATGGATTCGTCTGGGTTGACATTTTTTCGGGGTTCTTTACCAAGTATAGAAATCACTTTTTCCTGCACATTAGGAATTCTAGTGGACCCACCGACTAGAATTACTTCGTCTATATCAGATGCAGAACAATTTGCATCTTTCAATGCCGTTTGTATGGGTTCAGAAGTTCGTTCAAGGAGATCTTTAGTTAGCGATTCAAAAGTGGATCGTGTTATTTTTTGTTCGAGGTGAAGAGGTCCAGAATCGGTTGCGGTTACATAAGGTAAATTGATAGTTGTTTCTATAGCGCTCGAGAGTTCTATTTTAGCATTTTCTGCCGCTTCCTTCAGACGCTGGAGAGCTTGGAGATCTTTTGTGAGATCAACACCATGTGAATTTTTGAATTCGTTTGCTATGTGATCGATTAGGGTGTCATCCCAATCGTCACCACCTAGATTGGAATTTCCATTGGTTGCCAGGACCTCGTAAACTCCACCACCAAGTTCAAGAATTGAAACATCAAAGGTTCCGCCTCCTAAATCAAAAACTAGAATTGTTTTGTCTTCGGAATCTCCAATCCCATAA
>CAWVSQ010000013.1:0-10152 GCA_963933005.1 uncultured euryarchaeote | reverse complement strand
CTAAAATCTCTTTTAATTTTTTTATATCCTCTACACCCGAAATTTCTTTTATCAAATTGCCGACTGTGAGTTTTGATGGATCGATTGACATTTTATTATCCTCCTGGAGACTGAGTCATTGCTCATACTTAGTGTACTCGTTTTGATAGGAATCATAAAAATAGGACTAAATCCAGAAACGTCCAATCCGGGATTTGAACCCGAGTCGCAGGCTCCGCAAGCCAGCAGGATGTCCACTACCCTAATTGGACAGGATGTAAAGTACAAGATTTTTTGCAAAGAGGGTTTTGATTCTAGATTTGGTAGAAATGAGGCGATAAGCCTTTCACCAGTGTGCGAGTATGAGGAGTAACTTAAAAATGGACGACGTGGACAACAAGGGATCGAATGGGCCTGAAGAGGTAGAAGGTGTGGTTGAAAATACAGTACAGGAAAAGATAAACCAAATGGGGGGTCTGATTGATGAAGATGTTGCAGAGAAGTTGGTTGAATATGAGCAGAATGGAAATGTCCAATGTACAATTGGAGATGTAAAAGCGGGTTCAGACGAAGAAGTTAGATTTATCGCAAAGGTCATGTCAATGGGTCAGATTCATGAGTTTGATAGAGAGGGAGAAGAAGAGAAGGGATATGTTTTAAATGTAGAATTGGCAGATGAGACTGGACGGATAAAAGCGGCGTTTTGGGATGAATATGCACAGGCAATAGAAGAAGAATTAGAGATAGGACAAGTATTACGAGTGCAAGGATTTTCACGTGAACGGGAGGGTGAAATTGAAGTTAGCGTTAGTCGGTGTGTGGTGGATGAAGATACAAACATTCGGGTTGATATCATGGAAGAGTGTAAAATTGGAGATCTGATATCAGGTACGTCCAATGTACATGTAGTTGGAAGGGTGTTGTCAGTCGAATCAGAACGAACATTTTCGAGAAAAGATGGGTCAGAAGGAAAGGTAGCTAGTATAACTATAAGTGATGAAACGGGGAGAATTAGACTTGTTTTGTGGGACAAACAAACACAAGTGATAGAATCAGTTGCAACGGGAGTATCATTAGAAATAACTAAGGGATACATACGGAAGAGAAAGGGAGAGTCTCAACTAGAGCTGCATGTTGGCAAAGGAGGATCGGTGAAGGTACTAGAAGGAGAAATTGAATTTTCTGTTAAATCAAACAAAATAAATGCACTAGAAATAGGGGATATTGCAGACATTCAAGGGGTCATTGTAGTAGCAGATCCAACAAGAGTGTTTGATCGAAAAGACGGGACAAAGGGCCAAGTTAGGAATATAAGAATCCAAGATGATACGGGAGAGATACGAATGGCGTTATGGGATGAAAAGGCAGATATTGAGATGGGACCCGGGGACAAAATATTATGTACAGATGTTGTGGTGAAAGAGGGTTGGCAAGAGGATTTAGAAGCTTCTACTAATTGGAAAACTTCAATAAGTATTTTGGAGAAGTCAGAATGAAAGAATACAGATCTGCAGTTCAAACTGCAAAAGATATAGCAGAAAGGAGAACTTCACCGTCAGAGGTTATTGAGTCTACCTTGTCACGGATTGAAAAAATTAATCCAAAAATAAATGCATTTATTACAATATTAGAGGAAGAATCCAGAGAATCGGCTCAGATATTAGAAAGTCGAATTGAACGGGGAGAATTTATAGGCCCATCTGCGGGCGTTCCAGTTGCAGTTAAAGATTTATTTGCATTTAAAAAGGGAATAACACATACGTTCGGTTCAGTTCCATTTTCTAACTACATTCCCAATCGGGATGCACCTTTAGTTGAGCGATTGGAGAAAGCAGGGGCTATTGTCGTAGGGAAGACCAATACTCCGGAATTTGGACACAAGGGAATTACACATAACGAAATAATTGGGAGAACTGCAAACCCGTTTGATGTAGAAGTTACTCCAGGAGGGTCCTCAGGAGGAAGTGCTGCTGCAGTTGCGTCTGGCATGGTCCCTTGGGCCCAAGGATCAGATCATGCAGGATCTATCAGAGGTCCAGCGTGCATGTGCAACCTGTATGGTCATTTTCCGTCAGTTGGTAGAGTTCCCCATGCGATGTATCCAGACGCGTTTAAATATCACCTCCCATATGCAGCAAGTGGCCCGCTAACTCGAACGGTAGAGGATGCTGCGATGATGTTAGATGTGATATCAGGAGCACACCCCGAAGATCCAGATAGCCTTCCGGCGTTTGAAGGGGATTATATTTCATCAGTTGGAAAGGGAGTAGAAGGTATGAAAATAGGGTACGATCCTACATTTTTAGACAAACCAATTGAAGATGAAGTGACGCAGAAAATGGAAGATGCATTGGAAGGGTTGCAAGAAGCAGGTGCAGAGATCATAGACACAGAAATAGAATTTTCAAAATGGAATGAGTTACACGAAGTGCTAATGATTGGGTTGGAAATGGTCTATGCAGAAACTGCACATAATCTAAAAATTACAACGGGTATAGACCTAATGGAACATCAAGACAGCGTCTCTTCTGTAATTATCAAGCGGATAAAATCGGGGAGGTTAAGAAGTGCACTAGAATATCGTTTGGCGAATAATCTACGCACAGAATTTTATGTGAGCTTATCAAGGTTGTTGGAAACGGTGGATGTGCTTGCTACTCCAACTATGGCAGTACCACCACATCCAGATGCAGAAATACCTACAGAAATTGGAGGCGTTCCGATCCCAGTGAAGCATGGAACTGCACTTACATGGCCATTTAATTTAACAGGTAATCCGGCGGCTTCGGTTCCAAGTGGGTTGACCAAAAAAGGACTACCAACAGGGATACAAATAGTTGGACCAAGATTTAGAGATGATATCGTGTTATCAGTCGCAGGGGCTTTAGAAGAAACTAGACCATGGGCACAGAATTACCCTAAATGGTAGGGAAAAGAAGGGTTAAGCCCATATATATTGGCGTGTGAAGTATGAGTATGGAATTGCCATTTGCCCCAGTAGATACCATTATTCGTAGGAATGCAGGTACACTTCGGGTGAGCTCAGATGCGACTGAGGAATTGGCTCGATTGATCCAGATAGAAGGGGCAAATCTTGCAATAGGGGCTGCTGAAATCGCGAAAGAAAATGGGAGGAAGACCATTCAAGAAGGAGATTTCGACATTGGGAAGAGAAATCTCGAAAGAGAACTTGTATTGCCAATTGCCCCTGTCGATCGCATTGCAAGGTCAGAAATAGATGATAGATATAGAATTGGGAATGATGCGAGATTGATTCTTGCAGAGTATCTAGAGAATTATGCAGATCGAATAGCAAAAAAAAGTGTTATATTAGCACGTCATGCGGGGAGAAAGACCATTAAAAAAGAAGACATAGAGATTTGCGTGAAAATTTTAAAGGAATAAGAAACTAATTATTCATAATAATGCAAATGTGATGCGTTTTCCATAGTAGAAAGTATACGCTCGAGTATCGAAGGTTTGTGGCATTTGCAGGGTGTTTCTTCTGTGCAGAGACAGGGGTCGCACGTACAGGGATCACATTGGCAATGGGAGTTATCGCATGTCATCAATTATAAGGAAGTGTACTAGAGTTTATATATTTTATGATATATGATATCAAATAGCATAGCCTTTATATTCTTTCCTCGCATATAGTAGCTATGAAGACTTAACAGACCCCTGTCTCTTGTCGAGGCAGGATCCAGTGGCGTGGCTCAATAAACAGCAATAAAACAGCCGATCGGCGGGGCTGTTACGGTCATCTATATGTGATCGTGAAGACTATTTTACGTATATAGTAGGATTTGGAATAGTGAAGAGAGTCACAATGTTGGGTTGAAGTAACTGTGCAAATGAGTACCGAAATTGGTTGTTAGGTTTAAAAGTTCAGATTCGGATAGAACATCGTAGTGGGTTTGGAGGGCCTTCTCGACATCGGGACCTATTCGCGCAGTGAAAATTATTTCGCTTTTTAGAAAAGTGATGGCATTATTGAATTCGCGGAAACGTTCTACTACATAATGATCGTTGGCGATGAAGGGGCCATATGCATCAGTTTTAGTATATTTATCTATAAATGCGGATGCATGGGGTTGAGAGCTAAGCGGAGGTCCATCGTGATGTTCTATAGAAGGTATCTCGATTGAAGATAGCTCAAAGAAGAATACAGAATTAGAATTTGAAAATACGTCGCATCGAACTATGTTGAAACCTTGCCGGGTTAACAAATCGGAGATTCCAGACAGGGATTTTTGTAATTGAGGGTACAGTTCGTCTTCGGTGATATCAGGAGTGGGGAAAGTAATAGCAACAGGAGAGGTTCCCCTATTAATTAGATGGGCTTGTAACTCGTTGTTGGTGATTTGCCCCATAGGGAGTGGATAGAATAGCTCTATCCTTGGACGGGATAAAAGCTCTCGGGAATAATGTTGGATTCTAGATAGGTTGGCATCAGATAGAGCTGCAGCAACGTTTCTAGATGAGTCTGTAGGGTCGATAAAAGTGAGTGGGGATTCAAAGAAATGTTCACTCGAGCCTTTGATATCTAATCGTACAGGAGCGACCCATTTTGACATTTCTTTGATGGTATTTTCGAAACTCCCGAACAGGATCACTAGAAGTTCGGATAGGTAACCAGATGCCCCTTGGGTTTTTAGATCGGACCCATATATACCGCACCCTTTGAAGAATTGTTTAAGTATTCTGATTTCGGTGGAAAGTTCTTCAGATAGTTGATTTGATAGATAATCTCCATGAAGAGGGGTTCTATCTACTGCAGAGATGAGATCGGTGGCAGATGTGATGGCGTAGCAAGGAACTATATCTATTTTAAATCCATTGAATGTGCCTTTCACATAAGGATGGTCTGCATATTCTTCATGTCCATCTGGAAGGATTTTATGCCCTATTTCAAGACCATAATGCTCCAACTCTTGTTTTGACGTGGATCGAGGGAATTGGATGAATATATCAATGTCAATGTCTCCGCGCAACCAAGTGTCTCGAGAAGTACTTCCTAAGTGGAGTATATGTGTTTTTAAAGAAAGGTCGGATGTAGCTTGTTGGGATATTAATTGTAGTTCTTTGACGGCGTCGTCGAGCTTTTTTCGTTCGGAGAGAGTTGGTACTACTTGTTCTCTAACAGTGGCTAGTATACTATCGAACTGTACCATAGTCTGTTATCGGTACTCCGACGCTGAATGAAACATTATCGATATGGTTATGAGGCGCTTGTTGAAAACGAAACGAATATGTAAATTGCGTTGGTAAAGTCATATGCAGAGCCTCCATAACTCAGATGGTAGAGTGCCTCGCTGTTAACGAGGATGTCCCAGGTTCGAGCCCTGGTGGTGGCGTATTGATTTGAGGTTCAACGTCTTGGAGAAATTTAACTCCTCTAAAGGTTTAGAGATATCCGTTAATGTTACAGAGAGTCGAACCTCAAACGGAGAATCAGAGTGATGGTACTCTGAAATGATAATAGAATATATTGATCCGTATTTACCTAAGGATCCAATTTTATATTCGGCATCCATTTTTGGAATTTTGGTAGTTCTTGGATTTGTTGGATGGGCCGCCACTCAAAGGGCTATTTCTGGGTGGCCAAAGGACCTGGTTGGAAAAACCGATACAGTATTAGACGACTATTTGGTTACCAAAGAAGTTTTTGAGCCACTATCGTACTTAATTCCTGCCATAATATTTTATAACTTTGCGTATGCCATCCCTCAATTTACAGTTGCCATTGAACGGGTAGCCATATGCGTGGTTGTACTATGCGGTGCGCTCATAGCCCAAGCTATCATCAATGGTTTGGGAAATTTTTATCAGACTACAAAGTATGCAGATGGACTCAATATCAAAAGTTATTTACAAGTTGTCAAACTCGTCGTGTGGAGTTTTGGAATTATAACAATTGTATCAGTTCTTTTGAATAAAAATCCGATCATATTGCTTAGTGGAATTGGGGCAATGACAGCAGTTTTATTATTAATCTTTAAGGATACTATTCTTTCGTTGGTTGCTAGCATACAAATAAATTCCAATGGTCTTTTTAAAGAAGGTGATTGGATCGAAGTTCCCCAATTTGGTGCAGATGGAATGGTGATAGATATCGCATTGCAAGGAGTGAAAATCGAAAATTGGGATAAAACTATTTCAGTTATTCCTACCCACAAGCTCATTGAGTCTACATTCAAAAATTGGAAAAATATGGAAGAAAGCGGGGGGAGAAGAATTAAACGTTCTATTTGGATTGATATGAATAGTATCTCTCTTTGTGACAAGAAAATGTTGCAGAAATTTAAGAAATTCGACCTGATTAGAGAATATATTGAGAGTAAGCAAGTAGAGATTGAAGAGTACAACCAAATGAATGAATTCGATTCTTCGGAGATCATTAACGGAAGGGGGTTAACAAATATTGGTACATTTAGAGCATATGTTGAAGCATACCTACTGGAGAACATCAATATCAATGAAAATATGATGTGTTTAGTGCGCCAGATGGAGCCAAGTGAGAAGGGACTCCCCATCCAGATATATGTATTTGCAAAGGATACAGAGTGGATCCGTTACGAGAAGGTTCAAGCGGATATTTTTGATCACTTACTCGCAGTAGTGCCGGAGTTTGGGTTGAGAGTATTTCAGAGAAATACAGATTTGGGAAAATGATTTAGAATCGAAATTACCACTCTACTTCGTCGGATCCAGGAACAGTTACACGGGAGTAAGTGAATTTATCACCATCAAGCGGGACAGTTGCGTCGATCCCCATCTTTTCCGATTGACGCGGAGGTCCAGAAGGATCAAGTGGGGCTCCAGTCATAGTTGGGAAAGTTATAACATCTCGGTGAGGTTGAACACGAGTGTTTAGAGCCCAGTTTATCTGACGTTCATCATACAGATCAATATCTGTGTCAACTACGACACAATATTTTGCTTGGCAGCGGCCACCCAAAACAGCAGCAATGACATTTTTGGGATCGCCTTCAAGGCGTTTATCTATAGAGACAAATGCTTCATACATACCATTTCCTCCAGAATAGGGGTCACACTTGACCAATGCTTGTTTCACAGATGGGACTGCTCTTTCTGCATCTTGCCTAACAGTTGCACTCCGTGGGAGCCAATTCATGAGATTGTTTTCTGTGGGAGGAAAACCGGTTAAGATGGTGTGATACATAGCGTCTGAACGTTGCATGATACCCGTTATTTCGACAATAGGGCACATTTGTTTTGGACCATAGGTTCCAGGGAATTCTCCAAATGGTGCTTCTTCTACCAGATTGTCGGGATGGATTAGCCCTTCAATTACCATCTCGGCATGTGCAGGAACATCTACATCTATGGTTTTGCATTTGACTACCTCAATTGGAGATCCTTGTAAACCCCCTGCAATAGATAATTTATCGACGAAATGGGGAGCGTTGGCGATGCTTCCCATTGTTACTGCAGGTGGCGGTCCAATGACAACTGCTACTTCCGTGGGTTCTCCTTTGTCTTGGTTTACACGGTACGCATATCCAATACGTCTTTCGGGAGGGGCCCATATTGTGAGCTCTTGTTTAGATTGGCGGTACATTCTATGGATACCAGAACCGCGAACACCAGAATGTGGTAAATTGGAAATTAAAGATGCCCCGGTAATATAATCGCCAAAATCCATTTCGGAGTGATGGACGATGGGGATATTGTATAGATCAACATCGTCTCCAGTTTTAACAACTTCATTCACAGGGGCTTTTTTCACTGTTTTTGTTTCGATTTGGTTGTTAATAGCGTCAATATATTTTTGTACCCCTTGTTCGTGAGTTTCGACGCCCACAGACTCGAGGATACGAGCTTTAGTACCATAAAAACCGCCCACAACATCCATATCGTATCCAGTCACGTTGGTGAACCGGAATGCAGGGCCCTCTACTTCACAGGATTTTTTGATGTAAGCTGCCATATCGAATTTTGTCGAGACTTCTTTGTCTATGACGACAAGATCTCCACGTTTTTCTAGGTTTGCAGCCCACTCTCTCAAACTTTGTTCAACCATTAGTGGGGGTTATTAGGTCTCATTTTCCAATAACTTTAGCGGTTGGGAGATATCGATTCGAATGCGTAGTGGAGGTCGTATTTTTTTCGGGTGAGGAGGTAAAGAAGTTCTTCCAATAAATCTATAATTTCAGGTACGATTCTTATAGAAATCAATAGTAATAGTCCTACAATGAGAACGGTTAGGCTTTGGCTGATTACCCGGTCTGCGATGAAGAAAGAAACCAATCTATGATCATCATATCCAGTGATGAATAAGATAGAAGGTACAAACCACTGGAACCATTGTTCTCCAAAAGAAATGGCAATGAATGCATTTCTGAAGATGTTAAGAACATATATTAGAGAAGTTGTTACCATACATGCGATGTATTTTCGAGGGGCTGGAATCGAGAGAGAGGTTATAAGACCTAAGAAAATGGTTATAGTTCCAATTCCAGTGCACGCCAGTACTATATGCGTTAAATAATCATGACCCGCTCGTGAGAATAATAATCCACTTTTATGTCCAATAACGGGTCCGTCGGTGAGAATTACATCGAAACCAGTTCCAAGAATGGTAAGATACACATGCTGAGTGACTATGTTAATTAATAAAATACCAAGGGATTCTATAGTTTCAAAGGGCAAATAAACAATCCCCATTACTGCAATCGCGTTCGAAAGTGAAAGGCGAGGTGATTGTTCTGTAAGTAATAGGTAACCTGCATGAAAACAAATAGGAATGGCTAGAAAACTAAGAACAGTTTCAATTGGAGAGCGCATTACAAGAGCAAATCGAGGGGTTAATAGAAGCCAAAATAGTCCGAACAAGAACCATGCAATTATTGTTATTTTTCGAGAAAAACTCCCACGTTGTTTTTCAAAAAACCAAGCTAACGCGAATAATAAAGTAAACCCCCAGGCAACAATGTTAGTGACCCAAATTGGAGAGACTAGAGATTCAAACATATGTCACTGCCGGGGGGGGTTTCGTAAGAGTTTTCTTCGATATTTGCCGTAGTGATCTTCAAGTCCAAAAGAGGCAGGAGAACTATTAACAGCGGGGGAACTGCACAAAGGGCACTGGTTGGAAAGAGTATATACAGGAGAATCGTGGTTTAATTTCCAGGAAGAACATACTTTTATTTTGGACTTCATGGGAGATTGATATAGCACATTGGCCTACGAAGACTAAGAATCTTCGTCTATATTCCGGTCGCGGTGGAATTTCCCAGTGCCACCATTTTTAACTATAATTTGAATGATATGGTTTGCATATTCATCTAGAAGGGATTCTGCGAGTTTGTAATCAGGGGCAACAATTGTGATGAGATATTCAGGGGAACCAACATAGATAACATCGAGCTCGACATCAGGAGGAATGGTTACAGACTCTTCCGCAGATTTGAGTGCATCGCGTATGGATTCAATTCCATCAGGTGTGGAGCATTCGAGGTCTACATACCCAGAGATGCTAACTGTAGATAAAGAAACATTTTCGAGGGCAATAGAAATGATAGAATCAATTTCTTTGTCTTTCAAGTCTAACTCGTCGAAAGCAGATTTCCCATCTAGTACGGCACGCTCAAATGCAGCATATAAAGTTCCATATTTGTCTAGAAGGCCAGGCACGATCCGGTTGAATTGGTCATTGGAGAGGTCGGATCCAAGTGCTAGTTCTAGCCATTTGTCAGCTTTTTGTTCGTTTTTCCACTCTTGTATTTTTTCGGATCGTTGGTGATCATTAACATCTTTTAGTGACAAGTCAATTTGATGATTTGACTCGTTCACCGTGAGAACTTTGCAAACGACAAGATGACCTTTTTTAACATGGTCTCTTATATTTTTTATCCAGCCTGACGCCACTTCACTTATATGGATAAGTCCACGTTTTTCTTCATATTCTTGAAGATCGCAAAAGACACCGAAATCTTCTATATCTCCAACTTGACAAACCACAAGCTCCCCTACTTCTGGCCATCCACTATATTTCATTGATCGCTAAGAGTCTCGATTATTTCCCCATGAATAATGGTAACCCCACCTGTTGATTTGGTGAGAGCTTCGCCACATTCGGAACAATGAACCACTATCGAAGCGCGGTTGAAAAGAATTTGTTCATTTTCACAGTTCGAACATTTAACA
>CAWVSQ010000012.1:0-10184 GCA_963933005.1 uncultured euryarchaeote | reverse complement strand
AATTAGCTAATTGCTGTGATATCGTTTGTGCCAACTGCTGTTGTAGGTTTGCTGGGGGTGACAATAGTTGATGTACTACTGCGCGTGCTACTACTGTTAAAATCTGCTGTTCAAGCTTCATTACACTTACTAATGGAATATAATCTATATCCTCATAGGTCAATAAATAATCGTCGAGAGAGAGATTGGGGCGTAAACTTAGTAAACAAGTTAGAGGATAATAATTTCCAGTAGGCGTTTCAATTGATACTTTTCCTTCACCGTTAGTCTCCACTTCTACCATATAAAAATTGGGACATCTCGTTACTGTTTTTAAAGTATCATGGGAAGCCAGGGCTTGTTTTTCTAGTATTATAATTTTAGGAGAATGCTCCAAGATCGCCGCTGCTGGACCAGGACGACCATCATCGCCCCCAACCAACCATTTTTGTCTCAATCCTTGTGGAGTTTGCGTGCCTGCTCCTATCGCATCTTCCGAAGCTTCAACATCGAATACTCCATCCTTAAAATCTCCATCCCCGTCGTCGTCCCCGGGTTCCAGGCGCAGTGCCTTACACATTTTCTTTAATTTATTAAAATCTAGTACAATATCTTTTAGGTAGCCTTTCGTGTTGAGTTTTTTTACTGCATTTCCATCTATCCTTATATTCGTTTTTACTACCGGGCGATCCATTTTTGTTTTATCAGTGGAATCTATTACAAATGCATCCACAAATGGATACATCTCCATCAAACCAGCTGTATTCGCATCATATCCGTTCGCTGTCATCAACTTCTTAATTGGACCTGAAAAAGATTCACCGCCTATAAATGGAGATACTGCAACGACTTTGGTTTCTGATAATAACCCTTCAATCCCTTTCAATGACAAAATAGGTCCAATACTAGTTACTGGATTTGACGGGCCGATAATAACTTCATTTTTCAGTGCATCTACAACTAGTCTTGTTGCTTTAGCCGTCTTAGATCCTCTAAACTCAACATTTTCTACCTCTGGTTTTCCTTTCCACCCTGCCCAAAAAGCCTGGAAATGCATCTCTCCCTGGTCCGTCTTCAAAATGCTAGACACGGGATCATCACTCATAGGAAGTAACTTTACACCAGCTTTCAATACCGAACACAGATTTCCTGTGACTTCAGTTAGTGTTTTTCCCTCTTCGATCAAACACGATCTAAGTTTGTGCACCAAACGATCTCGATCCCCAATTTTCATGAATTCTTCCGCTCCCGAAAATCTACGCCAATTTGCTATTCTCTTCCCACTTACCTGTTTGTTTTTCTTTAGAAAATTTGGATTACCATCCCATCCATTTTTTTTTGCTAGTCTCACCATGCGTTCATGCGTATCAAAAGTATCTTCTTCTATTCCCCACCACTTTTTTTGATCTAATACGCCTGCTGACAAATACATCACTGTGTCCAAATCTGGACAAACTAACAAGTCCCCCATCTCAACATCATCTCCTGTATTCCCTATGACAACTGTATCTGAATTTTGAGCCATTCCTGACAATAATTTCGGCGTCCCAGTCCCCCCTGAAAGTAAAGTAATCATAATAGTTTCATCCTTTTATTTTGTGTTAATTTTATCCTATATTTTGCCACTTATCGTTCTATATGTTATTACTTATATGTTATCCTATTCTATCCCTTTCTAGATGAAAACTATTAAGGACAGTGTCCATGATCATATCACTATAGATGGACTCGCGTTGGATCTACTAGACACCCCCCCAGTCCAACGATTACGGCACATAAAACAGTTGGGCACTGTCTCTCTTGTTTACCCCTCTGCAAATCATACTCGCTTCGAACATAGTATCGGAGTTTATCATCTAGCATGTGAAGTCACTAATCACCTTGGAATTTCCTCTGAAATAACTAATCATATACGGGCAGCAGCAATGCTCCATGACATCGGCCATTCTCCATATAGTCATAATATCGAACCCCTACTTAACCATAGAATTGGTTTTGAACATGAAAACATAGAAGAGCTGCTTACTTCTTCTCCCCTCTGCTCAGTTCTCGAAAAACACAATCTAGATGCCAATCTGATCGCAAATTTAATCATCGGAAAAGGACAATACAGCCAAATAATTTCCAGTTCAATTGATGTAGATAGGATGGACTATCTGGTTCGCGATGCCCATCACACGGGAGTTCCTTACGGCGCCATTGATCACGGTAGATTAGTCCGGGAGTTGACCTTTGTTGATGATGAATTAGTTTTATCAGCATCTGGTGGAAATGTCCAAGCTGCCGAAAGTCTCCTCCTCGCTAGAACTCTCATGGGCCCCACTGTATACAATCATCACGTGGCACGAATCTCAAAATCGATACTACGCCGAGCAACTGAGTTCTTACTGGATTCTAAAGTCATAAAAGAAAATGATCTCCGCAATATGGATGATCACGATTTACACGCCGCCCTTCGATCAAATTCAATAACCTCCCCTCTCGAAAAGAGAATTTCCAATAGAAATCTCTACAAACGAGCAATATGGGCAGAAATGAAAGATGTCCCCGATGATGTCATCAATGCAGATTACGATTCTATCCGTGCATTTGAAAATCATATAGCTTCTAAACTCAATGTAGATCGACAATCTGTAATAATAGATATACCTGCATCCCCTTCGACAACGGCAAAAGAAATAAAAATTAAAGTTGGAGATGAAATTCGCATGCTCCATGATCATTCCCCCCTTATTGATGCATTACAAGATGCTCAAAAAGAACAATGGCGTCTCGGCGTATACGCCCCAAAAAATCTAGTGGAGCGAGTTGGAAGTGCCGCAGAAAGTGAACTCAATCTCGAAACAAATGGGCACCTGATATCTATGCGATCAAAGAGAAATTTTAGCCTTGATAAATTCATTAACTAACAATTCCCCATGCGACTCATTCAAGTCTCTACCTAGCAAAGTGTGATTATGCAGCTTCAGGGTACAATCCTTTTTGGTCCTGAGTTCGATTTAATAGAAGGTACTATTACTATTGATAATGGTCACATTTCCCATATAGAAGAAGAAGCTAACTCTAGTACTGATATAATTCTTCCAGCTTTCATAAATTCTCATACCCACATTGGAGATTCCGTAGCAAAAGATGCTGGATCTGGATTATCTCTAGATGAATTAGTGGCACCTCCCGATGGACTTAAACACCGACTATTAGCTGCAGCAACCCCTGAAGATTTAATCTCTCAAATGAGGAAGTCTATTACTCTGATGGAGAGTACTGGGGTGGCTGCATTCGCAGATTTCCGTGAAGGGGGAGTCGACGGCGTCAACATGCTACAAAAAGCTCACTCCAACTCTAACGTGGAAGCGATCATTTTAGGCCGAGAAACAATCGAAGTGTTGGATATTGCAGACGGATTTGGAGCTAGTGGATCCCGAGATTCAGATTTCACCTACGAACGACAATCAACTAAAACTGCAGATAAATTATTTGGGATTCATGCAGGCGAGCGCGATAAGACTGATATAGAAACTTCGCTAGCTTTGGAACCAGACTTCGTGGTTCATATGGTTCACCCAACTTCCGAACATCTCGACCATCTTCAAAACAATAATATTCCAGTTGTGATTTGTCCCCGATCAAATCTTGTCACTGGTGTTGGACTCCCTCCTATAGACGATTTATTAACCCACACCACCGTTGCACTTGGAACTGACAATGTGATGACAAATAGTCCTTCAATTTTCCGCGAAATGGCATTCATTTCAAAACTCTTCGATATCGATCCCCGCGAAGTCCTACGAATGGCCACTTCTTCCGGGGCAACAATTTTCGATCTTAATTACGGTACTATCGAGCCCAACCGGGAAGCCAAAATTTTGGTACTAGATGGGGATTCTAATAATCTTTCAGGATCTTTGGATATAATTAGCTCTATAGTTAGGAGGGCAAATCCTTCTGATATTAAACAAGTCTACCTTTAAATCTAGCCCATTTATTTTTCATCTAATCGCCGTTATCACTCCGCCCACTAAAGTATATATTGTGTCTTTCCCCGCTACAATTGATGGAGGACTCACATATATGGGGTCCTCGGATATCTCTATCGTTTTATTTATTTCTTTTCTGTGAGCTTGCCCCGGAATAGGAGTCCCTTCAGGCATATCGATCTCAATCACATTGACGCTTGCAATATCTGATCTGTTCATTCTTCTTTGTAACCCGCCCACATATATCTCCCCCCCTGCTATTATTGGATTCCCCAATTCTACAGACGCATATTTCATATTTTCCAATTTTATAGTCCATAACTTCGACCCCCCCTTTCGATCTAGTGCGATCATTTCTGCAGTTCCATATGCATTTTTTGCACTCTCTTTTTGAACAGAAACATAGAGTTCTTTTGAACTTGCGGCCATGCCCATCCATGACTTTTCACCCCTCGATAAAACCGACCATTCCATCTTCCCACAAGAATCGTCTATTGCAAATATTTTCTCCTCTTTCGCCTGATTCGATTTCCCAATTGCGTACACAGTTTCTCCATTTGCAACAATTTGTCCACTTTTATATCCATGCCCCATCGGAACCGACCAGATTTCTGATCCATCAGCTTTTGAAATTCTATGGATGCTGCCGCCCCCTCCTGTATAAACCGAATCTCCCTGGATTGCAAAAAGACCAGATATATCACTTGATCTAAATTCCCATTCTATCTCTCCTGTCTCTGGATCAACCGCATACAGTGCGTCTATCTCGTCTCTACTAATCCCAAAAACATACAATTTATCGCCTCCATTAACTCCCCCCACAAATCTCCATTTCCCTTCTGGACGGAATGACCATGACAAATCCCCCGTCTCTACACTAAAAGAGTGAATTCCATCTGGGCTCCCTGCATATATGCTATCTTTCATAACTGATCCTGGTAAAAGTGCCCCACCTTCATACTCAGCAACCCATTTTTGTTCCCCCTGCTTAGCATCTAATGCGTATAGTTTTCCAATTCCAGCGATCGATTGCCACCCCGCATAAACCACGTCATCCCTTATTAATGGCCGTATGACCGACGTACTTGAAATAGACAATCTAGTATTCCATGCCAATTCCATCGTATCTACATTTGGGTCTGCTCCATAATTTTTGTTATCTCCTGTAATACTACATCCAAAATGGGGCCACCACCCCTCCGATTTTCCTCTATCTTGATATTTATTTTTCTTCTTTTTAATCCCATTTGAACATTCATTACCATTTGCCTTCCCCATGCATCCTGCCAATCCCAAAACCCCCAAGCTCGATATTTGAAGTATTTCCCTCCTACTTTTCATTGTATTCATGCCCTATCATATCTCTCTAAAATTTTAGTTCTATCTATTGCAAATTTATAGCATTAATTCCAAATCAATCATTTTTGCTCAAAATATTCCTAATATCTACTCTCCCCACCCACCATAACCCTATGGCAAGAACCCCTGCCATGACACTTGGAGTCCAATTACCATAATATGTATTGACCAATCCCCATAACAAAACAAAACTAATCATATCATCTAACCCAAATTCACACCCGTCGATACGCTCAAGAAGTTTTTGCTTATCGAACATGCTGTTTACCACCAATATAGATATACCTCCGCTAATCAACCATCCCTGATAATTTGTATATGGAACTCCATAGAATTCTCCTCCGCTCCCATAAGCCCAAAAACCAAGAGCCACTGCAGCAGGATCCAAAACCAAATCTATCATGATGACCAATACAATCGAAATTGGGATTATCATTTTTTGGTTTAACATTGACTTCTTGACGATTAACAATGTTAACAAATATCCATTCAATACTAACGGAATGAAAAACAATGGAAGTGCCATTGGAATGCCAGAAACCATCGGCCCCAATTCAACTAAATATTGAAAATTTCCATATGGCCATCCATGATTTATACCTATGAACTCAATTATGTACACATAACCCGTCAGCAGCAGCAATAACACACCATTTCTTTTATTTATGAGGGGGAGGATTGCAACAATCAAAGGCAATCTCATCAACGCAGTTCCCATCAAAACAATGTATGGATTAAATGAAAGCCAAGTTGGTAATATCATCTCCCCACTCGCAATCAATAATATGGCACCAGCGATCGGCATCACTATCGCTAAAACCAAACGATTTTCACGTACTAATGATTCTAACTTTTTACTCACGTTACCGTTCTTAAAAGCCCTCCCATGACTAATAGAAATCCCGCGATTGCATTGATCTTTGGATACCACCAATACGCCATCGAAATTTCTATTTTTTTCAATAATATCACTCCTAGAATCACCACATAAACTGACAGAAGTACTCCCAATCTGATATCTACTATTGCAAACAATATCGAAGCGATAAACCAACAACCTCCGCAGTAGTATATTGACCCAATTCGACCTAGTGACGTGGCCAGAGTTTTGATTTTTGATTTTTTATCCGGTTCTATATCTGGAATGGCTGAGAACGTATGCATCGCCATTGCCCAAAAACATCCTCCTACTATTGCAACCACCGGAGGGTTGGAACCCGAAACTACGATGTATGTGATAATCCCTGGAAATATGTATAAAATGTTTGAGCAAGAATCCAATATGGGTTTTGTTTTGAATCTAAATGGAGGTGCACTGTATGCCCAACTTAGAAATAGAAACCCAACCATCCATAAAATGGCACCTTTACTAAGTACGCCCATCAATATTACTCCTAAAGTTGCACTAAGTATGACCAAAATAGGCAATTCAATTCCTCCTTTGTATAGAATCTCTTTAGATCTCTTTTTTGGATTTTTTTGATCAATTTTAGAGTCAAATATATCATTAATTCCATAGACCAAAAAATTTGCTGGAATCAAGAAATATAATAAGATTAAGGCGACTTCAATTCTCATTAATTCATAAATAGCATCGATCCCATAAGCCGCACCAACCAACGCTGGACCTGCAAGATATAACCAAAATCTAGGTCGTGAAGTTGCAATCAATTTGATATAGTTTTCCACACTCATTTTCTTCCACCTCTCAAATCTTTAATGACGGCTTTCGCTGTGTGTTCTCCGCTTATTAGACACATAGGGACTCCAATGCCTGGTCTAGTATACCCACCTGTAAAGTACATGCCTTTCATCTTTTTCGAACGGTTGTCCGGTCTAATGGGGCCCGTCTGTCTCAGCGTATGTGCCAATCCCAAAGCCGACCCCCTCGAGCTGTTATACCGTCTAGAAAAATCTGATATGGAAAAGTGTTCTTCCAGTACTATTCTATTTCTTAAATCAACACCAACATTTTCTGCAACATCTGCTAATATTTTATCCCTGTATTCTTTCCTTGCCTCTTCCCCATCTTCAATTCCTACTGCTATGGGTACTAATATGAATAAATTACTACACCCTTCTGGAGCAACCGAATTGTCAGTATCCGAAGGCGCACATATATAATATGCAGGATCTGTTGGCCATGCCGGATTAGTAAATATTTCTTCAAAATGCCCATCCCAATCTGTTGGTAGGACTAAGTTGTGGTGAATCAATGGATCAATATCTCCCTCCACTCCCAAATACATCAAAAATGCCGATGGGGCATATGTGCGAGATTCCCAATATTTCTCATCAAACTGTCTTTTCTCCGGAGGAATTAAAACCTGCTCTGTATGATTATAGTCTGCATTACTAATTACTACGTCAGCTTCTATTTTTTCTCCAGTTTTACTTTTTACAGAAAACAATCCCTTTTCATTTTCAATTACACTTGCCTCAAAACCTAGCTTATAGGTGACTCCCAATTCCTTCCCCAATTCTGCGATGGAGGATATGACATTTCCAATTCCACCTTCTGGGTAGTACACTCCTAAATTAAAATCAACATGACTCATCAGATTGTACAAAGCCGGAGTGTTTCTTGGAGAGCCTCCCAAAAATACCAATGTATACTGTACAATTTGTTGAAGCTTTGAATCCGAAAAATAGTTATTAACGTGCTTTTGCATAGACCCAAACAAGCTGATTTTATTTGCATTTAGTAATACATCTAAACTTAGGTAATCTCTCATGCGAGGCCGGTCTTTATACACAAAATTTTCCATACCCAGTTCATAAGTCTGTTTTGAGTTATCTAGGTATCTTCCAAGGGCTTCCCCCGCACCTTCCTCTATCTCTTCAAATACAATTTTGTTCTGTTCGATATCAGCTACTATATCTACCCTTTTCTGATCTTTGAAAAATATCCTATAGTGCGGATCTAGTCGAATTAGCTCATAATATTCTTCTGGCTTTCGACCAAAAAATCCAAAAAATCTTTCGAATACATCTGGCATAAGATACCACGACGGACCCATGTCAAATCTAAATCCTTCTTTTTCTAGAACCGAAGCTCTACCTCCAATCTGTTCATTTTTTTCTACCACTGTCACTTGCATTCCCTCACTGGCTAAGTAACACGCGCAGGATAATCCTCCCACCCCTGCACCAATTATGACCGCAGATTTATTGGACACCTTTTACCCCCTCATTTTTGAAAGTTAGCTAGTAACTCTTTCTCATTAAAAACACGACGCATTGATTTTAAAACACGACGCATTGACTTCCCTTTATTTTGATGTTCTTCCTTGATGTCATCCGGCATTTTGGTCGATAAATAAAATGTAGCTTTGGGGTCTTTTGTCACTCTCAAATACCACCACCCTCTCATTAAACATACAATTTTGTCAGACATGTTCAAGGTCGATCTTCGAGTTAGGACATCGTAGTCCTGTTTTACAATCAATCGATGATGATCTGCATATAATATCGACGCTAATAATACGGCAAATTGACAATCTTTCGGTAAATATTTGATTCCCTCTACTCCTTCTCTATAAAAATTTTCAGCCCGAATAATTTCTTCCCGCATCACTTTTGAAAATGCTTCTGAAAATTCTAATCCTTCTATTTCTTTATATCCTACTCCGTATTTTTCGAGAGTTTCTCTCGGCATATATGATCGATTATACTCTATAATATCTTCTCTTACATCTCTAAGAAAATTGGTCAACTGAAACGCCTTTCCCAAGGCTGCAGCAGATCTAGTAATCTCTTCTGTTTCTTCAATCTTCATAATCGATACCATCATGTTTGCAACAGTAACTGCAGAACCCCTCATGTATCCTTCTACCTCCTCGAAAGTATCGTACCTACTTTTGGAAATGTCCATCCTCATAGCCTCTAAAAATGCTACTATTTCTGTAGTTGGAATGTTATATCTCCTACGTAATTCCTCAAATGCCTTTAAAGATGGATTTTCTGTCAAAGATTTTCCTAAAACAGCTTCCTGTATCTCATTAAGCTGTCTGATTTTAGTCCGTGAGTTTTTGTTTTCCGATGTGTCTACGACCTCGTCTGCAATCCTAAAAAATGCATATAAAATATGAGTCGCATATCTAACCCTTTTGGGTAATAGCAACGTGGCAAAATAGAACGTTTTCCCCGTCTGCTGCTGTATGCTTTTACTTTTATTTATTTGTTCACCAGATACCATTTATAAATACCAAACAACCCACTATCGATAGCGAAGTTGATTTTCTACTCCTTCTTTTACACCCCCCTTTTAAAAACCTGACCAAATACGGTATACGATATATTGTTTTTAATAAATATAACTTGTAATTTTAATAACCCATCTAGTATCTCCTCCCATTTTCTTTATGGGATGATCACAATCTTTCCCATATTACTCTGACTGTATATCATTTTTTGGGCTTCTCCTGCCCTTTCCAGTGGATATCTTTTTGCCACCAAAACCTCCAACGACCCCTCCAACATCATTCTGGAAATATGATCTAAAATGGAACTAATTTTTGGAGTATTAAACATACTCATCATGTATATCTCCAATTCTTTCGATCGGGCAATTGAAAATTTTGGAATTGTCACTTGATCTTTCTCTTGACCAATTCCAACTATCCTTGCATTTTTACTAGCAACTTGGATATTTAATCCCATATATTCATCACATCTGTGATCGAGAATCACATCCTTTTGTCCTGTGTCATCTATCAACTCTGCAAGATTATCCTCATTATAACCAAAAACATGTTTTGCCCCTATTCGCTTCAATTCTGTATGGTATTCTGATCTAGCAGTAGTAGTTACTTCTGCTCCAATCTCCTCTGCTATTTGGACCGCAACATGTCCTACTCCTCCATTTCC
>CAWVSQ010000011.1:0-10309 GCA_963933005.1 uncultured euryarchaeote | reverse complement strand
CAACTTCATTTATGAATCCATATTGGTACAATACCTCTGCACGATAGTCCTTTTTCCCCGTTAAAATGATTTCCTTTGCTCTTGCTTCTCCCATTATGTACATGAGTCTCTGTGTCCCTCCCCACGCCGGTAGAATTCCAAGATTTCTCTCAGGCTGTCCAAATAATGATAGGTCCGAAGCAATCCGAATGTCACAAGCTGCAGCTAATTCCATACCTCCCCCAAAACAATATCCCCTTATGCCTGCAATTATCGGAAGCCTGTGCTGTTCAAATTTTGTAAAAAGATCCTGCCCCCTTTTCGATAATTCTTGTGCTGCACTTTCATCACTAAAACCAGATGCAAATGAAATGATATCTGCTCCTGCACAAAATGCCTTTTCACCAGCGCCAACAATGAGTATCGCCCCACACTCTTCATCCTGATCAAATAGATCTAGGGCACGATCTATTTCTTCAATCATCTCTGCTGTAATCGCATTCAATCGATGAGGCCTATTCAATATGATTTTTCCTAACTTATCTTCCTTTTCAATTTCTATATCTTCAAATGATAAATCTCCAGTTTCATTCTCTGGCGTCTCATAGAATCCTTCCCCTTTCTTTGACAGTTCCTGCAGCAATTTGGCAGGTTTGTATCTCTCTTCACCTGTTGACTCATATATTTCTGATAATGCTTGATATAACTTATCAATCCCAATATCATCGGCCATTTTAGCAGGTCCATTTTCTATCCCCGTTCCTAGCTTCACAGCTTGATCTATGTCTTTTATCTCTGCAACTTCATTTTCTACCAACTTAGCAATTTCATTGGCCATACATGCTGCTAATAAAATTTCTATAGTTTCCGAACGCTTCCCCACTTGTATGTCTGAGATTTCTTTTGAATAGTCATAAAATCCCTTTCCAACTTTTCTGCCAACGTTTCCTTCTTTAACCTTTTCCACCAATAATGGACAAGGACTGTACTCTTCTCCAAGCTTTTCGCATAAGTATTCTAATACGTGCACTGCCACATCAATGCCCACTTGATCTGATAGCTCAAATGCACCCATAGGGAGGCCCAAACCGTATTTTGCAGAACTTTCAATTTCTTGAATTTCTCCCCGTTTTTCATAAACTATCCATGCAGCTTCGTTAAGCAATGGGGTCAAAATTCGGTTAACTATAAACCCAGGACTATCTTTGTACACGCTAATTGGAAATTTACCTATTTTTTTGGCGAATTGTGTGGCGAATGCAAACGTTTCTTCTGATGTGTGGTCTCCTGAAATTACCTCTATTAGGGGCATTTTTATCGGGGGATTGAAAAAATGCAAACCACAAAATCTATCTGGACATCCTATCACTTCTGACAATTCTGTAATTGATAATGAAGACGTGTTGGAAAGTACCACTGCACGATCCAGTAAATATTTTTCAACCTCTTCGTACACTTCTTTTTTCAGGTCCATGCGCTCTGGGATTGCCTCTATGACTATATCTGCGCCCGAAACCGCATCTTCAATTGTAACAACTGTAGTTATCCTGTCTAGTGTTTCTTTTGATTTTTTCTCAGAAATTTGACCCTTTTCAACTAGTTTATCCAAGCTCCACACTATGCCCTCATAACCTTTCTGTACCAGCTCTTCTGTAATGTCTCTCATCACTACTGTGAATCCTGCTATGGCAACAACTTCGGCTATCCCATGTCCCATATTTCCTGCCCCTAGAACTGCTACTTTGGTGACCCCTTCCATTTCCATAATTTGTCTGTAATTCCCTACCCTTTTCAACGTTTCTTCCTTGGGACTAATATTTTACTTTTTGAATATTCTTCCCACTAATATGGACAACATCTTTATCGGGCCCGGATCTATTCTCATCATGGATTTCTCCCTTTCCACTGAACAAACGTTAATAAGAGATGAAGTTCGACGATTTGCAGAAACAGAGATGGCCCCTGTTTCTCAAGAACACGACAGAAATGAAACCTATCCCTACGACGTAATGAAAAAGGCGGCAGATATGGGTTTAACGGGCTCTCATATTCCCGTTGAATATGGCGGTTCTTCCCATTCTCCGATTGACTATGCTATCCTTGTGGAAGAATTATCTGCGATAGATCCCGGCATCGGTCTATGTATCTACTCCGCAGGATTTGGTGCCGATACAATTCTTGCTTTTGGGACTGATGATCAAAAAGAAACATATCTCCCATCTATTACTTCTGGAAAATCTGTTATGGGTTCTGCAATTTCAGAATCTGGGGCAGGATCTGATGTGACTTCTATCTCCACCATGGCGGATGAAGACGGAGATGAATGGGTACTCAATGGCAGAAAAATGTGGATCACAAACGGAACTGTTGGTGATTTTTTTGTTGTTATGTGTAAAACCGACCCTGACGATTCCAATCGATACTCCGGATTTTCTCAAATCCTCGTAGAAAAAGGAACTGATGGTTTCGCAGCCGAAAAGATAACTGGAAAATTAGGAATTCGTGCGTCCGATACCGCCGAATTAATCTTTGACAATGCACGCGTACCCAAAGAGAATTTAGTTGGAACGCGCGGAGCGGGATTTCTACAATTAATGCAATTCTTCGACGAATCTCGAACAATGGTATCTGCTCAGGCTGTGGGGATAGCACAAGGGGCATGCGAACAATCTCTTGCATATGCCAAAGAGCGCCACCAATTCAACCGTCCCATCTCTGATTTCCAAGCCATTCAACACAAACTCGCCGACATGTATACCCTCACCGAGGCAGCTAGAAATCTGACTTTCAAATCCGCTTGGACTGCCACCCACGAAAAAAATCGCCTAACTGCACTTGCATCTATGGCAAAGGAATATTCTTCAAGAATAGCGGTCCAGGTAACGAGCGAAGCAATTCAAATTCATGGCGGGGCGGGCTATGTAGACGATTTCGGTGTTAGTAAATTATATCGAGATGCAAAGATCACCCAGATCTATGAAGGCACATCTGAAATCCAAAAAAATATAATTGCAAGAGAATTACTCGGGAAAGGATTTATATAATCATTCCCTATGGCAGTAGATCCTCATGATTTCTTAAAAAAAGATCCAGTCATGGGTCATCTTATCAGCAACCACCCACCAATCGAACTCCTCCCCCACCCAGACCCCTTTGAACGCCTCGTAATCTCTGTAATCAATCAACAACTTTCTGTTGCATCTGCCAGAGCAATACGAAACAGACTTTTCGAACAATTTGAAATAACTCCCACTTCCATACTAAATGCAAACAAAGACGATCTCAAATCTACTGGAATTTCTGCGCAAAAAGTCGACTACATTTTTAACATAGCATCCGCATTCAAGGAAGATCTATATGCAGAAAAATTACACTCCATGACCGACGAGGACGTGATTGAAACTCTCACAAAAATACGCGGAGTCGGAATCTGGACTGCTAAGATGTTTTTAATTTTTGTTCTAGCACGAGAGGATGTTTTTCCCATAGAAGATCTTGGTATCAGAAAGGCTATGCAGAAACTTTATCCTCTATTAGATACCCCTTCCAAAATGGTCGAAAAATCAGAAGATTGGCGTCCATATAGGAGCTACGCTAGTCGATATCTGTGGGCCGCAGTAGATTGATTATCTATATTATTTTATGCGAATCTGATAGTTTTGCAATATATCTCTCCCCAAAATAATCTGGTATTCCATATGGCTTCTATCTTCAACACTTGCAGTAATTGTATGTTGGGTACCTCTTATCCCCACCACTATGTCGACAAGTGGTCTAGCACGTCCCTCTCTCTCATTCCCCGTCCTAACTAAAGTCGTATCTCGTATTGGCCCGGCCCCAATCCTAGCAGCTAGTTTCATATCAATACTGGTTCTCGCAGCTCCTGTATCTGCTTTGGCCTCCACGTTTTCATATCCTCTCGTCCCCCTTACTACAACTTCCGTGATGTAATCAACAATATTTATGTTCCCACCGTATTCAAATTTCTGTCTACTTGGAATCGAATTTGGGTCTGAATCGTCAAACTTAGATGATAACTTTTCAACTATCTCCTGGTCTACAGTCCCTCCAGCTCTGGTTATGGCCAATTCTGCAATATATGGGGCTGCACATATCCCAGTTGCCTTGTATAATCCTCTAAACCCTGCAGTTGGATTCACCTCTAGTACTTTCCAACCATTCTCTCCCTCTACAATGTCAACTCCTGCATAGTCCAATCCAAGTATTCCTGCAGCCCTAACCGCTATATCTTCGAGCTCTTTTGTAAGGATTTTATCTGCATTTTCTATTTCTCCGCCAAGTGAAACATTAGTTCTCCAATCCCCTTTAGGGGCATAACGATTCATCGATCCTATGACATTTCCACCTACGACATACACCCGAAGATCACTATTTCTCTCTTGTCCTCTGTTAACGAATTCTTGTAGAAAAGCTTCTCTCTGACCCACCTGGGGGTTAATTCGATTTCCCTTCTCTATTTTCCAGGTACCGCCCCCATTTGTGCCAATAGTAGTTTTATACACTGCAGTTTTTCCAAATCTATCTTTTTTTCTATTCAACCTATTATAATCCAGGGCTAGTAACGAATCTGGAACTGGGATTCCTTCATTAGCCATTAACGTTGCAGCTGCAAATTTATGGATTGCAGTAATGCACGCCTCTGGGGGATTCAGCACCGGTTTGACCCTTGAAAATATACTAGCCAGTCCAAAACCTTCTGCTGGCTGTTCCATTTTAGTGAGAAGTAATCTATTTGCCACAATATCTACATCAGGTTCTATTTTTACTCCCCCGTCTTCAATCATAATTTCCACATTTTCCCTTCGAATCCAAGTAGAATCATGACCAAGGGCATCTATGGAATTTAAAATAGCTTTTGTTTCTCTAGAAATATGTAAACTTAGGACGCCCACATTTATTTTTTCGGAACTTTTCGACATTACCTACTGATTCTACTTCTAGCTCTAAAATCTTCCTTTTGTATCCTCTCCGAAAAACAAGTATCTCCCCAGTTAAGGATACGTGTTTTGATAAATTCAGTGAAAATAAAATCTTCTGAGTTCGGTTCCTATTTTTTCCCGTAAGTTTTTACACACTTCCTCTCCTTTTGTATTATAAGGATGAAGAAAGCGAAGCCATTTATTCTTCCCCCCGATGGAAAGGTCCTCCCCGGAGAATCTATCGATATACGTTTTACTGTGAGTGAAAATTATCTTGGAGATCCTGTCCGAATTCCCATAACCATCATAAATGGAAAAAACCCAGGCCCATGTGCATTTTTATCCGCAGCATCCCATGGAGATGAGCTTAATGGAATTGAAATTATTAGAAAAATAGCCCACGAATGGGATCCTGCAGACCTCAACGGAACTATTGTATGTTTACCTGTATTAAACGTTCCTGCGTTTTTGGCCCAGCAACGATACGTTCCAACTTCCAGTGAAGATTTAAATAGATCTTTCCCTGGTAATAGGACCGGAAAAAGTATCAAAAGAATGGCACATTCCATCTTTAAATCCTTCATCAAACCCTGCGATTTCGGCATTGATTTTCACACTTCAACTCGAGGGAGGAGCAATATGCTCCACGTACTTGCAGACCTTTCTGATGAAAAAGTATCCCACCTTGCACATTCCTTTGGATCAAATATAATTATAAATGGTACCGGCCCATCCGGGTCTCTGCGCAGATCTGCTTCTGACGTAGGAGTCCCCTCTATAACGGTAGAACTAGGAGAGGCACACAGGTTCCAACGCGAACTAATAGAAAAGGCATTCACTGGACTTGAAAGTGTATTCGCTGCCTATTCGGTACGCCCAACCACCCATGTACATTGGCCTGGATGGAGGGCGATCATTAGTTCAAAAGAAGATACTTGGCTTCGTTCTAGTGCTGGTGGGATAGTAAGTCTAAATTACAATCCTGGGGACTTAATCGAAGAAGGAAGTGTAGTATGCACCATTACAAATCCTTTCAAAAAGGAAATAGACGAAGTAATTTCCCCTTTCACTGGACTAATAGTTGGTCTATTACAAAATCCGATTGTACGCCCCGGAGACCCAATTTGCCATCTAGTTACTCTCGACAGTGAAACAATATCTGAATACCATGCCGCCAATAAAAATAACGATCCAACCTGATATATTTTTCATCCAAAATATATCTAGAATGTATATCGGACTTCTAACTAGGCACGACCTGGAAAATTAACCAATTTGTCCCTCACATGTGCATTACATTTCAGAAACTTTATTGGCTCTTCTGAGCGATATACCACCATACAGTGGTTCTCTAAAGTACGAACGACATGTGTCTTTAGATATTCCAATTTAATAAAAGCACAAATTCAATTTTAAAAATATGCAATCAACAAAAGATCTACTCAATAACTATGATTTCGGATCGACATATCGAGTAGACAGATGGTGGTCCCAACCACTCGGAGTATTTATTGGACTATCGCTTTTTGTCATCTATGGGACTTCTCGATTACTTTACCCCATTTTTAATCCAAGTGCTCCTGGAATTGAATATGGGTCCTTACTTTCACCTTTCTTCTCCCCCCTTCTTTTCTCCGTTTCCTCCGAAAGCCACCACGCCTTGTTCGGAATGTTTCCGACCTTTTGGCCAGACCTCTTGCGATCCCCTGCAATCTTAATACTATGGGCGCCTCTAGGTTTACGACTCACCTGTTATTATTATCGAAAAGCATACTATCGAGCTTTCTTAAGCGATCCCCCTGCATGTGCAGTTTCTGAAGGTAGGAGATACAAGTATGCAGGAGAAACAAGATTATTTCTATTTCAGAATTTACATCGGTATTTCGTCTACTTGGGTATAGTATTTATCTGCGTTCTCACTTTTGATGCAATTCGTGCTCTCTTTTGGCATGCACCTATCGGTTCTCCATTCTGGACTGGGGATATCGAGTTACATGTTGGAACCTTGGTCCTTGGACTCAATGCTTTACTCTTATCAGGATACACTTTCGGGTGTCATAGCCTCCGATACCTTGTCGGCGGAAAATCTCGGTGCTTCTCTTGCGTTTCCAATCCTGTAAACAAAGGAAAAGACCCTACAATTTCAAAACGTTACACTCTCTGGAGATTCGTTTCTTCACTCAACGTCAATCACTCTACTTGGGCATGGTTCAGTCTTTTCATGGTAGCCTTTACAGACTTCTATGTTTGGATGGTTTCCATTGGGGTTTGGTCTGATATAATCCTCTTAAAATTATAATTAATTCTCACTCATGACACTACAAATATACGAACACGATGTAATTATAGTGGGGGCAGGCGGGGCAGGTCTATCTGCTGCCATATCTGCCGCAGAACAAGGTATAGACGTTGGTATAGTTTGCAAGTCTCTTCTAGGAAAAGCACACACAGTCATGGCAGAAGGGGGGATAGCAGCTTCCTTAGGCAACGTTGCCCCCGACGACGATTGGAGATCCCACTTCCTCGACACGATGAAAGGTGGTTGGGGACTAAACGATCCAAAAATGGCAGAAATTCATGCCCTCGAGTCCCCTGAACGCGTACTTGAATTAGAACGTTGGGGTGCCATTTTCGACCGAACTGTAGATGGAAAAATTAGCCAGCGTAACTTCGGTGGGCATAGATACACCCGTTTGGCCCATGTAGGGGACCGAACTGGACTTGAACTAATCCGAACCCTACAGGACAGGGCAGTTTCATTAGGCGTCCAAGTCTATATGGAATACACCATAACCGAAATTTTAAAAGATTCTAGTGGTAAAAAAGTAGCAGGGGCATTTGGCTATTGGAGAGTCACCGGACTCCCAGTTCTTTTCCGTGCAAAGAAAATTATTTTGGCCACTGGCGGTTCTGGAATGGCTTATCGTATAAATTCCAATTCTTGGGAATACACTGGAGATGGACAGGCAATGGCCCTTCGAGCCGGGGCCGAGTTAGTAGATATGGCATTTGTCCAATTTCACCCCACGGGCATGGTTTGGCCAAAAAGTGTTAAAGGCACTCTCGTCACTGAAGGTGTCCGTGGAGAAGGGGGCGTGTTAAAAAATTCAGATGGCGAACGATTCATGTTTAATTATATACCTGATGCGTATGTAGGTTCTATAGCTGATACTGAAGAGGAAGCAAATCGATGGGCTGCTGGAGACTCTTCTGTCAGGCCACCTCCTGAATTACTCACTAGAGATGTCGTCGCAAGAGCAATTCTCAACGAGGTATCTGAAGGGAGGGGGAGTGAACATGGGGGCGCGTATCTTGATATAGCTAGTCAACGCCCCACTGAATTTATTCTACAAAAATTACCTGCAATGTATCACCAATTCAAGGAGCTTGCTGGCATCGATATCACAAAAGAACCCATGGAAGTTGCACCCACTTGCCATTATATGATGGGTGGAATACGTATCGATCCCGAAACTCAAGAAACCTGTGTCTCTGGTCTCTATGCTTCAGGCGAAGCTGCAGGAGGACTGCATGGGGCAAATAGACTTGGAGGAAACTCTTTAAGTGATTTACTTGTTTTCGGAAATAGGGCGGGAATCCATGCGGGTGAGCTCGCACAAAAGATGAAAAGTTTCCCGAAAATAACTGAAGAAGACCTCGAAGTTTCTATGGACCATTTGGACTTCCCATTCAAAAATAAATCCTCAGGTGAACATCCCTTTAGACTTCGAGACGAACTCCAAACGATAATGGAGCAATATGTCGGAATAAAAAGAGACGAAAAGGGACTAGAAAAAGGAATCAAAGAGTTACAAAAACTTCAATCCCGAACCTCCCTTTTATTCGCAACTGGATCTCGATCTTATAATGCTGGGTGGCAAACTTGTTTTGATCTGATCAATTTAATCGATGTCAGTTTATCAATAGCACATTCCGCTCTAGAGCGTAAAGAGAGTAGGGGTGCGCACAGCCGAATAGACTTTCCAACTCCTAGCGATTCTCTAGGAAAAATTAAGTTCATAGTATCCCTTTCTTCTGGTAAATTCGATATATCTAGTGCTTCCATCTCTGCCCCTAGAAAGGAACTATTAAAAATGATAAAAGACGACCAAACAAAACAAAAATCAGGTGGTACGAAATGAGTGCTGAAATTAAAACATCAAGTCCTTCCAATCCCTCTTCTAACGTGTATCCTATTACATATACTTTTAGGATCTTCAGGGGGAATGATAAGACTGGAGAATTTGTTAATTACAAAGTTCCTGTCGATGAAGGTATGGTGGTTTTAGATGCCATTCTCTCTATACAAGAAAACCAAGACACCGAATTAGCGGTTCGGTGGAATTGCAAATCGGGTAGGTGTGGTTCATGCGGAATGGAAGTCAACGGAATGCCAAAACTAGCTTGCATGGCGCGTTTGTCTGATTTCGATCCTGCAATTCCTATCACGGTGACTCCTATGAAAACGTTCCCCGTACTCAAAGATTTAGTATCCGACGTTTCTTGGAACTATGAGGTGAACAAAACAATACAGCCATTCTCACCAGATGAGAATTCTGATTTTACTTTTCAACAAGAGGACATAGAACGTTCTAGAGAATTCCGAAAATGCATCGAATGCTTCCTCTGTCAAGACGTTTGCCACGTAATACGGGAGCATGATAAAAAAGATAGTTTTGCCGGGCCAAGATTTTTCGTTCGATCTGCTGCATTACATTTCCATCCAAAAGACACCGCCGATAGAAAGGAATGGTTACAAGAAGGCCAGGGCGGAATTGGCCATTGCAATATCACCCGTTGTTGTACTGACGTTTGCCCTGAACACATCAACATCACAGATAATGCAATTATTCCTCAAAAAGAATACGTTGTGGATAATTATTATAGTATTTATAGTATTCTTGGATGGATTAAAAAACAGTTCAACAAATAGACTCTTTTTCCACCACTTCCAAACTCATAAGCCCTCTCGTGTATAGTCTCAGATTAGAATGTTATCTGATATGTTTACACCTTCCATTGAAACATTCATTTTGATTTTCGTCACCGTTGACCCTCTGGGTCTTATGCCTGTATTTGCAAGTGTAACTTCTGGACTTGGAATGTCCAAGCAAGACCTCAGATCCATTTGTATTCGAGCCACTTTGATATCTTTGTTCACTCTTATAATTTTTTGGATGTTTGGGGCGGTTATTCTAGGTGCATTTGGAATTGGAATGAACTCCTTTCGAATTATAGGTGGGCTCTTTCTGATAGCAATTGCATATCAAATGATATTTGGAAAAATGCAAGAACAGCGACAGCAAAATATGGATGCAGCCATTAACGACGAATTTCTTTCTTCTATAGCTACTTTTCCCCTTGCAATTCCTATGATTGCAGGCCCTGCA
>CAWVSQ010000010.1:0-10378 GCA_963933005.1 uncultured euryarchaeote | reverse complement strand
TCGTCTTGCATTCTAAGATATTCCATATCCATTCGATACATCATCATTGGTATCCAAAACAAACCAGTTTCCTGGAACACAAAATTTAGTTTTGGGAACTTCTCTGGAACCCCCTGGGAGACGACATTCGCAATTGTTGTCATATTATCAAATAAAAATCCTAGAGCATGTGTCTCCATTATTGTTGTAAAACCTGATACCCACCCAAAATTATCTAGAGTGGCACTACCACCGTGGAACAACACAGGCAAATCCGCACGTTGACATGCATCGTAAATAGGATCGTATTTCCTATGTCCCATTGGGGGTTGAATTCGAGCTGTCAACACACAAGCACCAATAATTGCCTTTTCATCAGCGTAGTCATCTATGAGTTCTGCAGCTTTCACTGGATCATTATACGGAACTGGAATTGACATATACATGTCCTCATTTGCATCTGCAATTTTATCAAGCATATACCGTATATATGCCTCCGCAAACTTCGTCTGGCGCTTGTCTTCCTCTAGCATAGCAAATGTGAGAATTTGTTCAGATAGCAACAATATTTTGTCAAAGGACATTTCTTCCATTAGCTGTACAACCCCCTCCTTTGTATTGAAATCAACATCCCGCCTCTTAATACTAGGATAATTAAATCCGTCTGGTCTTGACAGACTTGGCCAAAATGATATGGGAACGCTCCTTTTGGCTTTACTCCCATATTCGAACTTTAACTTCCATGGGTCGTCATCGTCAATATAATCCACTATATCATACAAAGTTTCCACGTAGTGGGCATCCGTATCAAAAATAGTCTTTCCACCTATTGCCATATCGATCTATTGGTTCTTGAAATACCAAATATAAGTCGGTTTATTCACCTAAGAGAATCAACCGCCTTTTGGATATAATATGCTATTGCCATATCTCAATCTGAAAACTTAACATGTATTAACGCAGGCTTACCCTTCTCAGTCGCTTCTATTCCTTCCCTCAGTGCAGCCTCCAACCGATCCAATTCCACAACAGATTCTGTGTGACTACCCACAATTTGTGAAGGGGCTGTAAAATCGATTGGATGATTGAATCTACTTTCTGGAATTCCATCTTGAACAGCTATCCCTCCGGGATGAGTTCTCTTAGTTGAACCTCTAACTGCATTCCACCCTTCATTATCATACACTACTGTCAGGGTAGGCACTTTCCTCTCTGCAGATAGCCATGCCGTAACCGAAGGGTGTGAGAAAAGATATGCTCCATCACCTACCAAACACCAAGTTTCTCTATCTGGAAATGCCATCTTGGCTCCAACCGCAGCCCCTCCCGCAAATCCAAGTCCAGATCCATACTTTGCAATGTAACTTCCTGGATTGTCCAACTCTAAATTATTTAATATGCCTCCTGTGCTAGTAGTGGCATCCGTTACTATCATTGCATTTTTGTCCTTCACTCTATTGATGACGGCAGAAATAGTTGCAGAATTTAATTTGTTATCTTTAATTTGTTCATTGACACTTTCACTTCGACTTTCTCTTTTCCCCGAACTGATATTTCCCCAAAACAACCGTCCACTTTCTCCATCTGCCGGATCTAATTTTTCAGATACTAATTTTAGTGTCTCAATAGGATCTGCAGCTATTGCCATATCTATATCAAAATCCCAATGTGGATATGTGTGTTTCAGTGGATCATTTTCAATTTGAATTATTGGAATTTCATCTGACGGGGCCGAAATAGAAGGGACCCATGGAACATCTGTATCGGCCAATATTATTAAATCAGCGTGATCAAATACATCACCAGGAACGAAACCCACATGTTGTGGATGATTTCGTGGAAAATTCAACACACAGGGGGCATGCTCAATTACCCCCGCCCCCGAAACTTCAACAAATTCTATCAATGCAGAAACATTTTCATTTACGGGGGGTCTTCCCATCCGACTAGTAATTATTACTGGACGTTCTGCAGATCCCACAAACGAAGAAATATCTTTAACAGTCTTTTCGTCCGCGCCTGTCGTTCTAATTGAAATGGGACCTCTAGAATCTAATGAACATTTTACTTCTAATGCTTCTCTTGCAGCTGTCAAATAGACTGGACCTGCCGGAGGCCCTTTCGATAAAGCAACTGCACGCCTGATCATAGAAACTGGATTAGCGGGAGGCCTATATTCTGTCACCCATCTACAATACTCTCTGACGATATCCGATTGCTGAAAAGTATCCTGTAAGTAGTGCACCACATGATCCCTTGACCCAACATGGCCCGTGTCGGTCACCGGGGCCAGTCCAGATATTATTATTACTGGAATATTCGATCGATGGGCATTATGCATTGCTGCACCGAGATTTTGAGTTCCCACATCTACATGAACCAACACCGCCTGAGGTTTTCCGGTGGCAGCCGCGTATCCGTGCGCAGTACTAAGTGCAACAAATTCATGGGGGCAAACAACAACTTCCGGCATCTTCCCATCCTCTCTTCTGATCTTTGCAGCCGCTTCTATCAACGGAGTATGATCTGTTCCATAATTAGCAAACAAATATTCTACACCCTGGAGAGACAACGAACGAAGAATGGCTTCTGCAGCAGTAATTTTCTCTTTTTTGGAGCTCATCTTTGACTATATTAGTATCTTCATTCGTTTATCACTTCTGCGACATTGATCCTCCAATCTCATCAGGATATTTTTGAGACTCTTCTTTAGTTTTCCGTGCAACAAGCGACGCTACCGCCATCGACCCCCTGTCCACTCTCCGAATCCCTTCTTTATAATATAGAACAGTCAGTTCTCTGAAATGATTCAGCAGCTCGTTTGATTTAAATCGATATTTATCTTTACTTGGGCCTCTATCTACCTGATCTCCTGTTCTAACGTGGTGCTCGTATATGATCATCCCACCAGGCCTCAGTGATTTCTTAATCTTCATCATCATATTTTTTTCACAAAAAAAGAAGTCAACAACTATCACATCATATTCCCCCTCTACAAACTCAAATTCATCAATATCTCCCAATATCCAATTAACATTCACTCCCGCATCCTCTCCGCGCTCCTTTGCCCTTGACAAAGCAATAGTAGAAACATCTATTGCATCCACTTCGTAACCCATTTCTGCCAGATACACAGAATTCCTCCCATTCCCGCAAGCCACTTCCAAACAACGTTTTCCATTCCCTTCTGTCCCTTCTATTGCTATCTTTATCAGAGAAGAAGCTTCACTCCTAGGGCGATATGCTCCCGACAAGTATCTTTCATCCCATTTTTCACCTTGGTTACTTTTATTTGTCATTTCTTTCCATTCTTTCCGATAAACCAATTGTTTCTTGTACCATCTCTTCTATTCTATTTTTCACCTCCGGACTTTCCAAGTCAAAACCCTCACCCCCGAAATCAGGCTCTATGGCAAAGACGCTCGTATTGGCAACTTCTACTCCTAAATAAACGAACACCGGTCTCAATTGCGAATCAATTATTAAATTATGCTGTCTATTCCGTCCAGACATCACAATACCAGCAACTCTTTTTTTCTCTTTGAATTCTTGCCACGGCGTGTGATCAATAAGATTCTTAAGTGCTCCTGAAATTCCTAAAAAATATACCGGAGAACCAATAAAATAAATATCAGCATCAAGATACTTCTTTACAGTCTCCTTGGTCACATCATCCCATTCATTTTGATCCTTACTCCTAAAAACTGGTAGTTCTATACTCCCTAGATCTATATTCTCGTACTCTAAATTTTTACTTTCTAACACCTCTCCCACATACTCCATCAGAGCCCTAACTCTAGACGGCTCCCTTCGACTCCCACAAATCACTACGATGTTAGCCGGATTAGTAGATTCCATACTAGCGACATACGGTTTCGTCCCTTTTACCTCTTCTTCATATTTTTTGCCAATCCAGAACAGTAATCTTTTCACCTATTCGAAGACGATCTCTTTCACAGCTACACATATAAAATATATAATCGTGAAACAAAAAACTACTCCCGAAGTCAATATAGGCCTTGTTGGTCACGTCGACCATGGGAAAACAACACTAGTAAAAGCGTTGTCTGGAACTTGGACGGATCAACATTCTGAGGAACTTAAACGCGGCATTTCGATTCGACTTGGTTATGCAGATGCGACATTTAGAAAATGCCCCGATTGCGAAGACCCAACTTCTTATCTATTAGCCGAAACATGTCCTCACCATAATAAAAAAACGGATCTCTTACGCACAGTTTCTTTTGTAGATTCACCTGGCCACGAGACTCTCATGGCAACCATGCTATCTGGCGCGGCACTTATGGATGGGGCAGTATTAGTTGTCAGCGCAACCGAATCAGTACCCCAACCCCAAACAGAGGAACATCTAATGGCCCTAGAAACCATTGGGATTTCAAACATAGTCATTGCCCAGACCAAGATCGATCTAGTCGACTTGGAAACTGCCAAAGACCACTACGGAAAACTTAAAGAATTTTTTTCTGGAACCATAGCTAAAAATGCACCTATAATTCCTATTTGTGCTGATCAAAATATCAATATAGATTCTCTCATTAAATCAATAGAGGAAAACATACCAACACCCAAACGGGATGGAAAATCTCCCCCTCTAATGTATGTGGCTAGGAGTTTTGATATAAACCGCCCGGGGGCAACTTGGGACCAGTTAGTAGGGGGTGTTTTAGGGGGATCCCTCGTTCAAGGACAGTTCTCTGTTGGAGACGAATTGGAAATATCTCCTGGAAGGCGCATAACCACTTCGGGTAAAGTCGAATATCTTCCCATTCTAGCAACTATAAAATCCATTCGTGCTGGCAATTCCACTCTTGACACAGTCGGACCGGGGGGTCTCATAGGAATTGGAACTGGGCTAGATCCCTCCCTCACAAAAAGTGATGGCTTGACTGGGAGACTAGCCGGAAAACCAGGGACTCTTCCACCTCTTTGGGACTCATTCACCATGGATGTAGAACTTCTAGATCGTATTGTTGGCACTTCTGAATCTGGGGAGGTCGGACCAATAACCACTGGAGAAGCTCTAATGTTATCTGTTGGTACCACCACCACTGTAGGAATTGTCACAAGCGCCAGAAAATCTGAGTGTGAGGTTTCACTCAAACGACCCATAAGTGCACCTCTTCAAGCCCAAATAGCTATTAGCAGACGTGTTGGTTCTCGATGGAGATTAATCGGAATTGGTACTCTTTTAAGTTGAGTTATGGTTATTGTCGCACTCGATACAAACGCATTGATGGTACCCGTCGAATTACAAATAAGAATTTTTGAGGAACTAGAGTTGTTACTCCCCTCCCCCGAGTTTGTTATTCCCGCACCAGTGCTGCAAGAACTTTCCACTCTAAAACATGGTAAAGGAGTCGCCGCCCGTGCCGCCAGTGTTGGCCTAGATCTAGCCAAAATGAGATGTAAAATCATTAAAACAGAGAACGCCTCAGCAGACGAAGCACTTATGGAGCTTTCTTATACTCATCAAACAGACTATGTTGTAACAAACGATTTGTCTCTTCGCGACAGACTCTTGGGATCTGGTATTCCCGTAGTTGGCGTTAGGGGCCAAAATACGTTACATATCATGGAGCCATAATATGTTTAAAAAGGTTAGAATAATCGACACAGTAGAAGTACCGCCAGACAAACTCGGAGATGTAAACAAAGATCTAGTCAAAGTGTTACTTCAAGAAAAACTCGAAGGACGTGTAGATAAATCTGTAGGCAGTGTCGTAAGTGTCACTCATGTACATAATCTTGAAGAAGGCGTCGTTCTTCCTGGCCGCCCCGGAGTTTACTATCCCACCGATTTCGATGCTATCACTTTCGATCCTGCAATGCAAGAAGTCATTGACGGAACTGTGGTAGAAGTCGTTGAATTTGGAGCATTTGTGGGAATCGGCCCAATCGACGGTCTACTCCACGTTTCCCAAATTTCTGATGAATATCTGAGCTTCAATGGAGAAAACCAACAACTAGCCTCGACTGAGTCTGGTAAATCAATCAAAGTCGATGATCCTGTTCGAACCAGAATTGTAACCAAGAGCATCGACGAACGAAACCCCCGAGAATCTAAGATCGGTTTAACTGCAAAACAACCCGGACTTGGAAAACATGGATGGCTCAAAGACAAACGCGAGCGAGAGGCTGATAATTAATGCCCGCGAAAAAACGCCTCGCTTGTAGAGATTGCCTTAGAGTTTTAAATGATAAAAAAGCAGAAACTTGCCCCGTATGTGGCTCTGCTAGTATCACTGATGATTGGAGTGGATATGTCGTTATTATACACCCTCAACAATCCGACGTGGCACAAATTATGGGGATCGATGAGCCGGGTCAGTATGCTCTAAAAGTCAGATAACTATTGCCAAACCCCCTCTGCCTCCCCCTTCAACTCCGAGACAAACTAAGAGAACCAATGGGTTCCCTATATGTAGATACAAATGATTTATTTCCGCATTTAGGCCCTTTCATCATCACTATAGGTGATATAGTAACATCCCATTTTGAATCCGCAGGAATTTCTCCAGACATATCTATAATTGATCATTTAACCAATCGCGAACCCGTAGATTTCATCCCTTCCCTTCAAAATATAGATTTTTTCACTGAAATCAAAAATCCTCCTGGTGTTTTGACACACGAACTAGTCCAAGCTATCAATCAAGCCATCAATCACCAAGATGGGCATTCTCAAATTTTAGTAATCGGAGAGGAAGATCTAGCAACCCTGCCCGCAATCATGCTAGCCCCCCTAGAATCCAGCATAATCTATGGCCAACCAAACATGGGAATGGTTCATGTAATCGTAACCCCTGCTATCAAAAAAGACGCTTGGAATCTTCTTTCGCAATTTGATGGGGATATTGATTCTATTTTCCCCATGATCACATAATTTGACCTGTAGTGCCTTCGAAATACTTTTAGACAAGACTGAAAAATGTACCCACTAATGGAAATAACTATTTTATCTGAAACTTCCAATCCTCTATTACACAGAGTGGACGTTTCTTTCCTCATCGACCATGCAGGATCAACTCCCAATCGCATTGAAGTCCGAGACAACCTAGCGGCGAGATTAAATAAAAATACAGAAGAAGTCATAATCCGAAAACTCAGAACTCAGTTTGGAACACGAAAAACCATTGGGGATGCAAAGATTTATGAAAATTCTGACTTTGCCCAATCAATTGAACAAGACCACATCATTCTACGAAATCAATCTACCGCAGAAGATACCGAGGAAGAATAAATGGGGGCTCGTGCAAATTATGGTAATGATGGATCTGCCCAGAACGAACGTTGCCCAGAATGCGACGCTTCTTTCCTAGCAGAACATCAAGACCGGTTCCACTGCGGAAAGTGTAGTTATACCCGATGGAAATAACACCTATTGTAAACTTTATACACAGAACTCTCTCAATCAATAGAGATAATCATCTTCCATCCCTATGCCAATGAGAACGGTGGTTTAAATATGACTGTTATTTTGGGCATTGAAGGAACTGCTTGGGCAGCTAGTGCTGCAATTTTTGATTCTAATTCCAACACAGTACACATCGAAACTATTCCCTATCTACCCGATAGTGGTGGATTGCATCCCAAGGAGGCAGCAGAGCACATGCGAAAAGCGTTACCACAGGTCATCGATACTATATTTGCCAAATTAGAAACTCCCCCTGACGCAGTGGCCTTTTCTAGAGGACCTGGACTTGGGCCTTGCCTTCGTATATGCGCAACTGCTGCTAGGGCACTTTCTGGAACTTTCAATGTACCCCTCCTCGGTGTTAACCACATGCTTGCACATCTAGAAGTGGGTAGGCATTTTTCAGAATTTTCTACTCCCGTTTGCCTCAATGCAAGCGGCGCAAATGCACATCTTTTGGGTTACTATGACGGCTATTACAGGATATTAGGAGAGACAATGGACACTGGGGTAGGAAATGCCCTGGACAAATTCGCCCGTCACGTTGGATGGGCACATCCCGGGGGGCCAAAAATAGAAAAAACAGCATTGGATGGTAATTTTTTCGATCTTCCCTATATAGTTAAAGGAATGGACTTTTCTTTTTCTGGGCTAACAACTGCAGCAATCACCGCTTACGATCAAGGCCACCCACTCGAAGATGTATGTTTTTCACTCCAAGAAACCATATTTTCCATCCTAGCAGAAGTTTCAGAACGTGCCTTGTCTCTATTACATTGCGACGAATTCATACTTGGAGGCGGGGTCGGCAACAACGCCCGTTTGCAAGATATACTCGAAAGCATGTGCAATGATAGAGGTGCTGAATATTTTGCCCCCGATCCCCGCTTTCTCAGTGACAATGCGGGAATGATCGCCATTTTAGGGTCTTATATGTTCGATGTAGGTGACACCATCTCCATTGAAAATTCCCACGTTCTCTCTAACTTTAGACCTGATATGGTCAAAGTAACCTGGCCTGTTCCTAGTAGAACTCTTCCCTCCGTTCCTCAAACTACTATACAAGGATCTGAAGCACTCGTGGAATTCGATACAGACACTGTGTGGAAAAAAAGACTCCCTAAACCCTATCGAAATCCTGACATGGATATCCGTCTCAGGCGTCATCGAACGAATGCCGAAGCGCGACTTACCCACGAAGCCCGAAAACTAGGTATTCCCACTCCTATCATCAAAGGCATCGATCCCTTAAATTTCATCCTTGCATTTCAAAAAGTTGGAGACGCAGATCTCTCAGAAGGACTAAACCAACAAAGAGTAGAAAATGTCATTAACTATCTATCGTTGCTTCACTCTTCTGGCATTGTCCATGGAGACCCCACCACTAGAAATATTAGAATCGAATCGTCCTCGAACCAAGTGTATCTAATCGATTTCGGTTTGGGATTTCACACCGATAATATAGAAGATTACGCGATGGACCTTCACATATTCAAAGGAAGTCTCATTGGAACATCTTCTGATTATAAGGAACTTTGGGATCACGCAGAATCTATTTACGGAGCACAAGGGGACTCTTCTGTATTAACACGCCTTCAACAAATAGAATTGCGTGGTAGGTATCTTTAATTATTCACTTTACGACGCCTATTTCTCCCTTCGACACTCTCACTGTTCCATGGTGCTTTTTGCCACTACAAATGCTGAAAAAGTTCGCGAAGCACAAGCATATCTAGAATCTGCAGTAGAACATTTTGATTTTGATTATCCAGAATTACAATCTGAGAGTCTATCAGAGATAGCTATTCACGGTGCTCAGGAATCCTTTAAAGTTGCAGATGGAAACCAACCCGTTATCACCGATGATTCTGGTATATTTATCGACGATCTAGGTGGATTTCCTGGTCCTTATTCTTCATATGTGTATCACACTATTGGACTCTCTGGAATTCTTAATTTACTTGGAAACTCAGATCCCTCGCGTGCATACTTTAGAACTGCAATAGCATACTGTTCTGAAGACGAAACTGTGGCCTTTGAAGGTTCTATTAGGGGCACTATCGTCCCACCTCGGGGGACTGAGGGATTTGGGTATGACCCTATATTTGAATATAACGGTAAAACATTAGCAGAAATGAATCTGATCGAAAAAAACGCAATTTCTCATAGGGGAAGGGCTCTTTCTAAATTAGCATCTTGGCTTGATAACGACCCCGTCGAACATCGCGGAGTCAAATAATATCTTCGAATAGATTCACAAATGCATCCGGTTTTTTAACACTTGTTTCAATTTTTGTCCTAATATTTACTCCTGCCTTGGCACTAGTCAAATTCTCATCCCGTGAAATAATATGTTGTGCATTTCCCACATATGCAGACGCAAGCGCGGGATGGTCTCCTTCAGGATGGTCAACAATTTCACATACATCCTCCGTGTCAACTCGCCACTTTTTCCCCAATTCCATTCCCAATTCCATTTCAACCTTTTTTTGTGCTTCATCTAGCAGAGGGGTACTAGCAACGAGCACTATCCATTGACATTTTCGAATAATCTCCATCGACATCTTCGCCGACTTTTCTCCTTTGGCACTTTCTGCCAATACTTCTGAATCCACCACAACACGAACCGTAGGCATTCTCATCCCTTTATTTGTAATCTCGCAAATACTTTATAATTACTGCAATTCTGCCCCTTCCAGTAAACCTCGGAGGCCCTCCTTTTCTACTTCTCCCACACCCCGATGAGGGCTGCGAGAAAATCCAGCAGGTGCCCCTCTCATTTCCATTGCGGCTTTCAAACCTGAGATGCCGTATGTCCCCGTAACACCACGATTTAACTCGGCCAATCCATCATTTAGTATTTTGGCACCCTCTACGTCTCCTTTTTTATACAACTCATAAATCTCAGAGCATTTTTCTGGAGCAATATTTGCCAGGGCCAATACCCCTCCCGTTGCACCCATT
>CAWVSQ010000009.1:0-10472 GCA_963933005.1 uncultured euryarchaeote | reverse complement strand
TGATGATTCGGGGAGACTAGATATGGAACATGCAAAAGAGATAATTGACAAAGATGTCAGGATGATGTCATTAGTCCACGTATCTAATGTTCTTGGAACGGTGAATCCAGTGAAAGAATTGTCAAAAATGGCACATGAAAACGGAAGTTTGGTACTAGCCGATGGTGCCCAAGCAGCACCTAGCATGCCAATTGATGTTAAAGAATTAGATGTTGATTTTTATGCTTTTTCGGGTCATAAAATGGCAGGCCCAACGGGGATTGGTTGTCTTTATGGAAAGGAAGAAATACTAGATGATATGGAACCATTTATGTATGGTGGCGAAATGATTAGAAAAGTCACATTTGATTCGTCTTCGTGGAATGACCTTCCATGGAAATTTGAAGCAGGTACCCCACCAATTTGTCAAGGGATTGCTCTTGCTCAGGCAGCAGATTATTTGGAAAAAATTGGTCTTGATAAAATTTGGCGCCATGACAATGAACTAGCAGAATATACGATGGAATCTCTTTTAGAATTCGAAGGGGCAGAAATATACGGACCCCCTATTGGAGAGGAAAGAGGTGGATTGGTATCATTTAACTTAGAAATTCCCCACGCACATGATATTGCGTCCATTCTTAATGATCATGGTATTGCTACTCGGGCTGGAGAACATTGTACTCATCCACTTCACCGAAAATTGGGTATTTCTGGAACAGTTAGAGCTTCTTATTACCTATACAATACGATGGAAGAAGTTGACAAATTAATTGCAGGAATTGAAGAAATCAAGAAGATATTTGAATAGCCACATCAAGAGTGGAGAGGTACTGCTCGTGTGGATGTTGCTTTAAATGTAGCCACTACAGGTGAACCAAGTTGAAAATTCAACTGTCGGAGGCTTTCCAGTGAAACTAGAGCGGTCATTGTTATATCAGATCCTACATCAAAAGTAACTTCTGCGATTGCTTCGTGGGCATCAATCGAGGTGATAACCCCAACAAAACGGTTTAATGCACTTGTTATTATGGAAGAGGAGGTGAAGGGAGGAGAGTGGAGTGTAATTGAATCAGATCTTAAAGATATTTGTACATATTCTGCATCCGTGAAAAGGAGGGCCCTGATTGGACCCGCAGAAGTGAGTATTGTTGCGAGTTCTCCATCTCTAGATAGGACTTGTCCTTGTAATACTATTTCTTCAGTTCCAAGAATGTCAGTGAAAGTTATTTCTAACCGTGAAAAACGGTCTAATAATTCATAAGCCGTCTTCGTGAGAGAACTGCCACCTCCCCCTTGGCCACCACGTGTTCGGGATAATAAAGGTCCGGAGTGTATTTCCAATTCCTGAATACGTTTGTGTGCCCTCGAGTAGGACCTTCCGAGTGATGAAGATGCAGAATTCAGAGATCCGTGTTCTGCTACGGCTTGTAGAAGAAGGGCATCTTTTGAATTAAAGGAAACAGAACCAATTCGAAAATGAAGATCAAATTCATTTTGCATGGGGTGGATAAGGGACAAGAGGTATAAAAAAGGTTATGTCTATTTGGACATAATGATAACTGTTATGTCGAATGAGACATAATGATCGGTGAAAAGGAGAGATTGGGATGGGAATAACACGCAGAGAATTGATTTTCCTATCTTCTATGTGGCCCATCTTACAACTAGGAGGATGCTTAGACAAAAGTAAAAATAATTCAGAAAATGGAAAAGGATTTGATTTAGATCCAGTATATTTACTCGTTGCAGGGAGCCTCCTAACATCGATAGAAATGGGAATGAAAAATGAAATTGATATCCCACTAAGAGTTGAAGCCCATGGCTCGGTGGCTGTTGCTCAATTAGTTAAAGATGGATTGAAGAATCCAGATATAGTTTCAGTATCGGACCCGATACTCTTTGAAAATATGATAAAACCAGAATGGTATGTTGAGTTTGCTACAAATCAAATGGTTATTGCGTATAATGAAAACACAGATGGTGGGAAATTAATTGCAGATAGTGGTGAGGGAGAATGGTATGAACCAATACTGAGAAATGATATAAAAATAGGAAGAACAGATCCCGATTTGGACCCGTTGGGATACCGAACATTGTTCCTATTGGATCTAGCTGAAATGTATTACAAAGGAGTGGAATTGAAAAAAGAAGTTATATCCAAAAGTTGGGTTTTCCCAGAGATTGAGCTGATGAGTTATTTTGAAATAGGAGGGATTGATGCAGCAATTGTATATAAGAATATGGCTGTTGAACGGGGTTATAATTATGTCGAATTGCCCATAGAAATAAATCTAAGTTCTCCGGAGAAAGTGAATGAGTGGTACTCCAAAGTTGGATATAAATTGAAAAGTGGAGAAATTGTACAGGGAGATGTCATAAAATATAGTTCAACTGTTTTGACCAGAGAATTGAATGTGTCAATTTTAGATGTTTTTAGAGAGCATATTAATGGAAATTATCTTCAGAAATTTGGGTTTGGCATACCAGAAACATACCCAGAGATTAAGGGGAACATTCCAAATGAGATTGGAAGGGTGTTGGTTTAGATGAAAAATAAAATATCATCCATAGGAATCTTAGGAGGAATTCTCATGGCATACTACATAGTACCTGTTGTTTCGTTATTATTTTGGAAAACGAACAATGCCATAATCCCAAGCATCATGAGCGAAGATGTTATCTCTGCAATGGCGACTTCTGTAGGGACTTCGATAGTTAGTGTGTCAATTTCATGCGTACTAGGCATACCACTTGCATATTTTTTATCACGGACTGTTTTTAGGTGGAAGAGTATTATTTTATTCATAGTATTTTTACCGTTGGTATTGCCCCCGATAGTTAGTGGGATGATACTACTTACATTATTTAGCCCTGGTTCGATTCTGGGCACGTTGGCTATGTCTTCGGGGATCGAATTGACCCAATCATTGGTGGGAATAATACTTGCACAGATATTTGTCATATCTCCATTCATTGTAATTGCAACAAAGGTGGGATTCGATTCGGTTGACGAAAAACTAGAATATACTTCGAGGTCCTTAGGAAGGACAAAAATTGAAACTTTTTGGAAGGTGACATTGCCACTATCAATGAGGGGTATAATCGCGGGAATAATGCTTGCTTTCGCTAGAGCGATGGGGGAATTTGGTGCAACTATAATGATGGCATATTATCCAAGAACTATGCCAACTCAAATATGGGTTTCATTCATCACTGGCGGGATTGAAAATGCATTTCCAATGGCAATATTGTTGTTAGTAAGTTCCATAATTGTAATTTTATTAATTAGTATGTTGGGACAAGAAATTAGAGGTAGTTATGCTCCATATTAAATCAATAATCAAATCTGTTGGGGAATTTACGATAGGGCCAATAGAATTAACAGTGGGAAATGAAATTTTAGTGATTTTAGGTCCCTCTGGTTCTGGGAAAACCACATTATTGAATGTGATTTCGGGGATTTTAGATATGGATGGTGGGGAGATCATAATTGGGGGGAAAAACATATCCAAAGAACCAATAGAAAAAAGAAGTACTGCCATTGTATTTCAAGAGGATACTTTGTTCCCACATATGACAGTTATGGAAAATATAACGTATGCAAACGTTGAGGGAGAAGATATTAGAAAAATTATTGATATTTTTGGGATTGAAAAAATATTGGACCGTTCTATTAATACATTATCAGGGGGAGAGAAAAATCGTGTTTCATTGGCACGGGCCATAGTTTCTAAACCAGAGGTATTGTTATTGGATGAGCCACTGAGTAGCTTGGATTATCCGATTAGAAAGAGGTTGAGTATAGATCTTCGGAAAATATTGAAACAAATCGAAATACCAGTAATATATGTAACTCATGATAGAGATATTGCATGGGAAATTGGAGATAAGTTTGCGATTATGTCAGGTGGAAAAATCTGCCAGGTTGGAACTTCAGAGGGCATATTTAAAAACCCTAAAACAGTGGTCACTGCCGAAATAACAGGGGAATCGAATATGTTAAAAATGATGGTGGGGGAAAGTAAGGAGAAAGGACACATAGTTGAGTGGGGACCTTACAGACTAGAAACTCGAATTGGTGGATTGGAAAATGGAGAAGAAGTTCAGGCGTGTGTTCGTCCGGAGAATATCGTTCTTGGAAAAGGGAGAAAGGGAAAAAATTGGGTGGAAGGAAAGGTTGTTGAAAAAATATTTAAAGGACATAGGTATGCTGTGGAGCTAAACATAGAAGGTGTGGAAGATCAGGTCCGAGCGTATGTATCCCTAAAGCAGAATGAAACTATGAAGTTAAAAAATGGAATAACAGTGGGAGTGCATTTTCCAAAGGAATCCATTCAATTAATTTCAAACAAATGAGATTCTTTTAAGCGGATAGAACCCGTTTGGAAAAGTTGCATAATCTTAGGGTTAGAGTAAGAAAATTGATTAGTAAGGTTCTTGCTATGCGGTGCCTCACGGGAGTACATGCCTACATTCTCTATCCAAGGTCGTTTTCAATCGGGTATCCAATGGGCCCCTTTTAAAATGGAAATGGAAGCACAAAATTCAGAGTTGGCTATCGAACATTGCTATTCCAATTTTGGCAGTCAACATCATTTGAAACGAAGGCAAATTATAATTGAAGAGGTCTCGTCAGATGAGTCAAGCTAATCCTGAACTCCAAGCACTGTCCCAGATGATGATGGAAATAGAAAGCAGACTGGAAGTGCTCCATGGTGAACTACAAAACTTACAAATGTTAAAAGAAGACGTAGAAGTAGCGGTTGAATCGATGGAATCCATTTCTACGGGATCTACAATTCAAGTGCCCATTGGCAGTGAAACTTATGTCCGTGCTTCAGTAGTAAGTGATGATGAATTTATTATAGGGATAGGTGGAAATTATTCCCAAGGAAAAAGTAAAGAGCAAGCGAAGATACTTCTTACAGAGAGGACTCAAACGATAACATCTAGGATGGAAAATGTTTCAAAGGCCATTGAAGATTTGAAGGCCCAGGGTTCCAAATTAGGTCAACAAGCCCAAGAGCAAATGTCCAAACTACAATAGTAAAATTTGACCAAATGTATCTAGAAATAAAAAGTGTCGAATTATTCTGATTTAAGTCCGCCGCCTTCAACAAGCATTATTGCTTCCCCATCTGCTAAATTGGGAGCATCTACTAAACGAACGACACGTTTAGTTCCTTTTGATTTTCGGAGATATAGTCTAAAGGTGGAGGTATGTCCAAGAATATTCCCACCTATTGGTCGAGTAGGGTCTCCAAAGAAAGAATCGGGATTGGAAGAAACTTGATTTGTTACGAGAGTTGCAACATTATATAGGTCGTTTATTCTCATCAAGTCGTGAAGATGTTTATTGAGTTTCTGTTGACGTGAGGCCAAGGTGCCCCTACCAACATATTCTGCACGGAAATGGGCAGTTAGAGAATCAACGGAAACGAGTCGAATGGGAAATTTAGAATCCATAGATTTACCGACAAGTTCCTTCGCTTTTTGTGCGAGTAGCATTTGATGGTTTGAATTAAAAGCCTTAGCAACGTGGATATTTTCAAGTATAACCGCGATTAGGGCTTCTATAGCAACTTCGTCTTCTGGAGAACCATCGATGCCATGTAAACGCATTGTTGCTGCCTGGACATCGCTATCAAGGCCACGAACCATATCATCGATTCTTTCAGGGCGGAAAGTGTCTTCAGTGTCGATGAAAATTGCAGATCCTTCAAGCCCACCTAGTTCTCTTGGGAGTTGAACATTTACAGAGAGCTGGTGAGTAACTTGAGACTTTCCAGACCCGAATTGACCATATACTTCAGTTATAGATTGGGTTTCTACACCTCCACCTAATAAATCATCTATTTCGGAGACACCCCAGGTGAGTTTTCCAATTAGATCTCTTCTTTTTTTGACTTCAGTTGCCGTTTCAAATCCACCAATATCGGATAGTTTTCTAGCGGCTTGTATAATATCTGTTGCGGTACTTTCTCCTATGTCCGCAGTACTAGATAGTTCCATAGGACTTGCTACTGCGATAGCTTGGTAAGAATCAAAGCCATTGTCTCTGAGTTTCTCTGCTGTTGCGGGTCCGACTCCGGGTAAATCTTCTAAAGAGGCTTTAGATTTTTTTGGAGTTTCTTCTTGTTCAGGGGTACTTGGTTCCATAACGAATTGAGGTTGGAATAGAGAGGATATAAACCTCCGTATACAGCGTAGTGAAAGTGTAAATATAAACTAATTAAGAGTATAAAGTATCCCAGTCTAGTGATTTAGTAGAATCTAAATGGAAAGATAACTATCAAATTTTTAGTTTGTCAATCAAATGATGGATAATGAATTTTATATCTCTGGCAGCACGAATTCGAATATGGTTAAAAATTCGAGCGGGTTATGGATTGCACTGGGAATCGTAGTTATTGGGTTGGTATTGTTATTGTATGGAGAATATATTCACCAAATGGAACTAGTTTGGGGAGGCGGAATACTAGCTCTGGCGGGAGTTGCAATTCAAACATATCTAATCGCAACGCGAAAAGAATAAAAGTTAGATTAAAAATTGTATTGGAGTTGATTGAGACGCTCTATACGTTCTTCCATAGGAGGATGGGTTGAAAAGAGTTTTCCGATGAATCCTGATCGAATTGGGATTATAAAAAACGCATTCATTTCAGATTGGGATTTTAACTCCCCTCCAGGGGGCAACATAGAAATTCCAGTAGAAATTTTCCGAAGTGCTGAAGCCAATGCTGCGGGGTTTTGGGTTATTGTTGCGGCCCCTCTATCGGCAGCGAATTCTCTGTATCGAGAGAGTGCTTTGATTAAGAAAAATGAGAGAATCCAAACTGCAAATGAAATCGCGATTGCAACATAGATAGGAGCGGATCCCCTATTGTTTCTCCCACCGCCGAAGAAGAATCCCCAGCGGACTATGAGAAATGCAATGGTGGATAAAAAAGATGCAATTGTCATGATAGTAACATCTTTATTTTTGATATGTGCGAGTTCATGGGCGATGACCCCTTCCAACTCATCTTCATTTAATAACCTAAGCAAACCTTCTGTGACGCAAACTGCAGCATGGTTCTTGGACCTTCCAGTTGCAAATGCATTTGGTGTTTGGATGGAGGATACTGCTATTTTCGGTGTTGGGAGGTCTGCTTGCCAGGCGAGACGTGTGATGGAAGCATGAAGATCGGGATATTCAGTCGCATCGACTGTACGTGCCCCCATAGAACGCAAAGCCAATTTATCAGAGAAATACCACTGGACTAATGAAAAAATTCCAAAGATGGCGGCCATTGAAACAAGCCCTACATCAAAATAGGTAGTTATGGCTGCGAGGAAAAATATATAGAGCGCGAATAAGAGAAATGTGGTTAAAATCATACGAAAACGCAGCCCTGGGTCTTTTTTCCATGTTGCCGGTGTGGAAGAATAAGTTGTAGAATACACCATGTGATTCGGTACGTTAAGGGATGATTAAAAACGTGACGAATCGTGGTGGGTAAATTTTGGGGAGAGGAGCTACAAGATTAACTTGTCCCAGGGACGATATAGACGTGATGAGCGAATTGGGATTGTTTTGTCCGAGTTGTGGGAATGCTGTTGAGCGAGGACAGTGGAGAATTGCACAAGGAGAATCTGGAGAGTTAGAAGGCGGGAGAGAAAATGTATTGTGTAATCAGTGTTATTTTGATCAATTTGAACTAGTAAAATTGAAGGAAAGAGGGAGTATTCAAATTTGTTCGATTTGTGAAGCTATCTGTAGAAAAAACAAATGGGTGGATAAAAAAGAAGGTTTGAAAGAGGAAATGATATCAGAAGTAATAGAGGAAGGACTAGAAATTCAAAAGGATGTGAAAGATATAAATTGGAGGTTTGACCTGGAAAATATAGATAGTAAGACGTTGCACGTTAAATGTGAATTTGAAGGAACCGCGAGGGGCGAAAGAGTAGTAGAAAAAAGAATAGTCGAAATTCAGATAGTACGTGAAAGCTGCGATATATGTAGAAAAAAATCGGGTGGCCATTATACCGGAGAAATTCAGATTCGGGCTTCGTCTAGAAAACCTACAAAAGTGGAGAAAAATCGTTCTATTGAAATTGCTAATGAGGTGGCGAATCGAAGGAGGTCACTAGGTGATAGAAATGATTTTGTTTCAAAGATAGTGGAGAAAAAAGAGGGGATAGATATACGAATATCTACTAGTAAACTTGGGCAGAAAATATCTAAGTCTATTATGGAAGAATTGGGGGGTTCGGTATCAACTTCTGAAACATTATTGACAGAAGACCGGGATGGAAATAGAGTGTATAGGATTGCATATTTAGTACGCCTTCCAGCAATAATTATCGGGGATGTAATAGATATAAGGGATGGAAAGGGCCCAATTTTAATTAAGAGCACGGGGAATGTTTTAAAAGGCATTCGGCTCATTTCTGGAGAGTCATACAAGGGCTCGGTGAAAGATGAAAAATTCAACAGGATACAGCATGTTTCTAATGTGGGTAAAACCTCTATTGTATCGATAGAAGACACATACTCGATGCAGATATTAGACCCAGAATCATATCGTCCGATAACAATAGCCCGTCCAACATTTATTGGTCCAAATTTGAAGGAAGTAAAAGTAGTAAAAACAGAAGAAGGAGTTTACGTTTTACCGAATGAATAAAAATGCGATCATCGTGGATAGAAGAGATGCTAAAAGGGAACTAGAGTTATTAAAAAGCGAGCAAATATATGACGATTCTAGACGAATTGTATCCCATAGTGGAGAATCGATAGAGCTTCCAATTCTTGGGTATGGGGAGAAAATGGAGAATAAAATCATAATAAGTCAGAAAAATCCTCAGAGGAGGATCAGAGGATTGAAAGATTTGCTTCAAGATAGAGGAGTTTCTGAAGAAGAAATAAAAAATGCACCACAATCATGGGACATAATTGGAGAAATAGCTTTAGTTCACTTTTCGGAAAAATGTACCATTGAAAAGGAGATAGGAGAATGTTTGATAGAGTTACATGGTGTCAAAACAGTACTATCTCGGGCAGGGATTGTAGGAACCCAAAGGAAATCAAATGTGAAATGTATTGTAGGAGCGGGGGGGACAAAGACTACACATACTGAATGGGGTGTCAAATACGCACTAGACTTATCAGAGGTTATGTTTTCCCCAGGCAATAGGGAGGAGAGAAAGAGAATGGGGAGGATGGTTGAGGAGAAAGAATGTGTATTGGATATGTTTGCAGGAATAGGTTATTTTTCCATTCCAATGTCTATTGCAGGTGGAAAGGTAACAGCGGTGGAGAAAAATGCAGTGGCCATTAAATATCTAAAAGAGAATATCCGACTGAACCACATTAGAAGGAATTTATATCCAATAAGAAATGATTGTAGAAAATTTGTTAAAGAATGGACAGATAAAGAAGGAAAGCTATTTGATAGAATCGTAATGGGCCACTACGATTCGATCGAGTTTCTCAAAGAAGCATATTCAGTGATAAATGAGGGGGGGATGATTCACCTACACGAAGTGAGAGCTAATTCAAACCCATCTCAATCATATGAAGAAATTAGAACAATAGCAACAGAGGTGGGGAGAGTTGCTGAGATCGTTGATCACAGAATGGTTAAAGGGTATAGCCCAGGTACATCCCATTTTGTTGCAGATATCCGAGTCATATAGGAAAAATGAGAATCGATCAAATGATTTATGCGTTAGTATAGGTAAGAAAGTAGATATGAAAAATCTAGCTGGAGAAACCATAGTAGTAACAGGGGGTTCGCAAGGAATTGGATTGGCAATTGCAAAAAATGTGGCCGCGAGAGGGGCGCATGTTCTGATAACAGATATTCAAGATGGGTCTGATGCTGTTAAGGAGATAGAAGATGCGGGCGGAAGTGCAGAGTTTCGTGAAGGTGACGTGACAAGTGAAGAATCCATGCGTGCTGTGTTTAAAGATACTAAAATAGATGGATTGGTCAATAATGCGGCTTATTATGCTCCATTGATCGGGAATTTCAAAAAGTTTACAGACATAACAGTGGAAGAATTTGAGAAAGTGATGTCAGTTAACACAACTGGTGTGTTTATTGTCACAAAAGAAGCAGTGCCTGCACTGAATAATGGTGCCCGAATTGTAAATATATCTTCGGGGACTATTTTGAAAGGTACAGCAGGACTCTTACACTACATTGCTTCCAAGGCCGCAGTGGTGGGCATGACTAGAACAATGGCAAGGGAGCTAGCAGATCGAGATATTAGAGTTAACACCATTATGCCGGGATTGACTGCATCCCCAGCATCGCTACAGGGGGGAGAAGATCGAATACAACAACGGGCTGAAGCGAGTCAGCTGATCAAAAGGGCGATACAGCCAGAAGATATTGCAAATGTTATTGGATTTTTATTGAGTCAGGAAAGTGGGATGATGACAGGACAGGTAGTAAATGTAGATGGCGGGAACATACTCTATTAAAATTTAAACATTACCT
>CAWVSQ010000008.1:0-10797 GCA_963933005.1 uncultured euryarchaeote | reverse complement strand
CGAAAGTTTTACTCTAGATCTCAACCCTGTAACACAGAGCATTTGATTGGCTTCCGATAACCCCAGCTCCCACGGAGATCCAGCATGCTTTATTGATGTTTTAGGACTTGCACCTGTTCCCCCAGAATGACCCGAAATATGTATTATGTCAGCATTCGCTTTTGCCACTCCAGCAGCTATTTGGCCCACTCCAGCTTCTGCAACCAATTTAACATTTATATCTGCTTTTGGATTTGAACATTTTAGGTCATATATGAGTTGTTTCAAATCTTCAATCGAGTATATATCATGTTGAGGGGGCGGAGATATTAGCCCAACACCTGGGACAGAACGACGAACTCTAGCAATCATTTCATTCACTTTATGCCCTGGCAATTGGCCACCCTCTCCTGGTTTCGAACCTTGGGCCATTTTAATTTGCAATTCATTTGCGGAAGCTAAATAATACGAAGTCACACCAAACCTCCCCGAAGCAACTTGTTTCACAGAACATCCTTTCTCTGTACCAAAACGTTCCGGGGGTTCTCCCCCCTCTCCCGTATTTGATTTTGCCCCTATACGATTCATCCCAATTGCCGTGTTTTCATGTGCTTCTTCGGATAGGCTACCAAGCGACATCGCAGCAGAAGAAAATCTTTGTACAATCGTTTCAATAGGTTCCACTTCTTCAATTAGAACTGGTTCTCTATCTGATTTAAATTCAAGAAGCCCTCTCAATGTTTGGAAATTCCCGTTCTGCTCATTAATAAGCTCTGCAAATTCTTGATATTTAGCATATTCTCCTGTACGGACCGCTTGTTGTAATTTGGAAATAGTTTTTGGATTCCATTGGTGATGAATCCCAGTAGTTCGGAACTCGAATTCTCCCTGTCTCTCTAGATCCAAACCACTACTAAATCCTGCCTGGTGCCTCTCTTTTATTTGTCTTTCAATTTCTTTTATCCCAATCCCTTCAATTCTATTTTGGGTCCCTTCAAAATGTTCATCTATTAAGTTGGAATCCAACCCAATCGATTCAAAAGTTTGAGCCCCTTTGTAACTCTCAATAGTCGATATCCCTATTTTAGACATCACTTTGAGCAGTCCATCTTCTATAGCTTTAATGTATGCTTCAATTGAATCTTCTACACCGCACTCTTCCGATCCACTCACTATATCTTCAATCGTCTTATAAGCCAGATATGGATTAATCGCCCCGGCCCCATGACCTATCAATGTGGCCATCTGATGAACCGTTCTAGGATCTCCCGACTCTACCACAATTCCAACCTGCGTACGCAACCCATTCCTAACCAAGTGATGGTGCACACTACTAACGGCTAGTAAACTTGGTATGGGCAACTTATTTTTATCTACATTCCTATCTGTTAACACAAGAATTTCTACCCCCGAGATTGCTTTTTTCACACACTCTTCTCGAATCAACTCTAGTGATTTATTTAAATTCTTACCATCATATACAATCTCTACAATTCCTACTTTTATTTTATCTCCTAACTCCCGAATAGTTTCCATTTCCAGATCTGTCAATATTGGGCTCTTTAAAACGATCTGTTTTGCGTGGTATTCTGATTCTTCTAATATATTTCTTTTATGTCCAATCCTGGTTTCTAAACTAAAGACTAAACTCTCTCTTATATTGTCCACTGGAGGATTTGTCACTTGGGCAAACAATTGCCTAAAATAGCTCGATAGGGGCCGATTAAATTCTGATAATATGGCTAGTGGCGTATCATCTCCCATAGATCCAACAGGATCCTTTCCCGTTTCGATCATGGGTTTGATCAATCGATCCAACTCATCATATGTATATCCAAACGCAGCCTGACATTTTCGTAATTCCTCAACAAATCCTTTTGGTTTTGAATCTCTTTCTGCTAATTCATCTAGCCTAATCTGATTCGATTCTACCCATTTTTTATATTTTTTGTCTGCAAATTCTTTTGATATTTCCTCTTCCGAATATATGCCCTTGCCCGGTTCTGCTAAAAATAACTGTCCCGGTCCTAGTCTACCCCTTTTAACTATTTTTTCAGGAGGAATCTCTAAAACGCCCGCCTCACTTGCCATAACAAGCAAACCATCCGAAGTTACATCGTACCTACAAGGCCTCAACCCATTTCTATCGAGAATAGCGCCTATACGTTCCCCGTCTGTTGCAATAACTAGTGATGGTCCATCCCATGGTTCCATCAAAGACGCATGAAATCTATACCAATCTTTCCGTTTCTCATCAACTAAATTAGCTTCCGATTGCCACGCATCTGGGATTAGCATTCTTAGGGCATGAGGTAAGCTCCTCCCCGTGGCCAATAATAATTCTAGGACATTATCCAGCGAAGCACTATCTGATTGCTCTCCACATACAATTATAGGTTTTAACGCATCTACATCATCTCCCAATATAGGGTGCTCTAACTCAGACTCTCTAGCATTCATCCAATTTATATTTCCTTTAATCGTGTTGAATTCCCCATTATGGATTAATCTACGATATGGGTGGGCCAAATTCCAAGACCCGCTAGTATTGGTCGAAAACCGAATATGAACGAGGGCAAAACTAGTTTTTAATCTCTCATCTTTTAGATCTTTGTAATATCTGTCTATCTGATTCCCTCTGAGCAATCCTTTATAGACAACTATTCTTCGATCAAAAGAACAAATCCAAAAACTTCCTTTTCCTTCTATCTTTGATTTTCGTACTTCCTTTTCGATTATTCTACGTCCAACATATAATTTTATATCAAATTCCTCATCTGTGTGCCCGTTTCCTATAATAAACGGTTGGAATATCGCCGGTTCCGAATCTCTCACTGTTTGTGGAATGATCCGATTGTCCGTTGGAACCCCCCTCCAGTATATCACTTCTAGTCCCTGTTCTGATAATTTTTCCTCAATTATGTTTTTCAAATTTATTATTTCAGCCCCATCCTGTGGGAAAAATACCATTCCAGTTCCATATTGCTCTGGAATTTCAATAGGAACTACTTCTCTATAGAATTCATGCGGGGTTTGTAGCATTATGCCCGCCCCATCCCCCGCATCCCTTTCTATTCCAATTGCCCCCCTGTGTATCATATTAGATAGCACTTCCATTCCATTTTCGACGATAGAATGTCTCTTAACACCCCCTAAATCCATAACAGCTCCCACTCCACAACTCGACCTCTCTTCTTTCGGGTTTACTAATAGAGCAGGCTCACCGCTACTAGCCAAATTGGCCACCATACTCACATAATATTTATCTTTCTATATAATCCTATTCCTATAATTATATATGTATATATGTATCACATTAACCTCCTTAATGACATTATATCTTTTATAAAATATTAATATTTTCTAGCAAAATAAACAATTTCTTTTGCACCATCTCCACACACAGAACATAAATCACCCTCTTGAATCTTCCCCTCCTCCCCCGGTGGGATCATAACAATACTAGCTGCAATTTTATCTTTTATTTCTCCTTCACAGGTTTCTTTTCCACACCACGGGGTTTTTGCATATCCCCCCTTGCTAGTCAATTTATCAACAAGTTCCTCTGCATTCTTCACTTCATGAATATTCTCTTGGAGGTTGTCCAGGGCACTTTGATATAATTTACCGTAAATATTATCAAGATGCTCCCGGATCACACCTTCAACACCTTCTATTCCCGCCAAATGGCGTTCCCCATCTGGTCTATGTACTAATGTTATTGTTCTATTTTCCACCTCCTTTGGACCGATTTCTATTCTTATCGGGACTCCTTTTAATTCCCATTCATTGAATTTGAACCCCGGATTTTTACCATCTCTATCATCCAAATGAACCCTGAATTCTGATAATGCCTCTTTAATTTCTCTAGAGTATCGCATAACTTCTTCTCTTTTATCCCCCCTCCAAATGGGCACAATAACTATTTGTTCCGGTGCAATTGTAGGTGGGAGCACTAACCCCTGGTCGTCCGAATGTGTCATTATAAGGGCGCCTATTGCTCTCCATGACAGCCCCCACGACGTTGTATGTGCAACTTGAATCTCTTCATTTTCATCTGCATATTCTATCTCAAAAGCCTCTGAGAACGTTGTTCCTAGATAGTGACTTGTTCCCCCTTGAACCGATCTTCCATCTGGCATTAAAGCTTCTACTGTGCTGGTCGTTTCTGCTCCTGGGAATTTATCATGTTCTGGTTTCATCCCTTTCAATACTGGAATGGCCAATATTTCTTGATATAATCTCTCGTACTGATCTAAACGTTGCATGGTTTCTGCCCACGCATCCTCTTTATTTTTGTGCGCAGTGTGCCCCTCTTGCCAAAGAAATTCTTTTGTTCTGAAGAACGGTTTAGTTTCTGTAGATTCCCATCTCACCACTGAACACCACTGGTTCAATCTTAAAGGGAGATCTCTATGACTTCTTACCCAGCGTGCCATAAATGGCGCAATAATAGATTCTGAAGTGGGACGGACAGCAAGCCTTTCTCCCAACTCTTCCTCTCCCCCATGAGTGACCCATGCCACTTCCGGATCAAACCCCGCAATAATTTCTTTTTCACGCTCGAGGTATTTCTCGGGAATCAACACCGGGAAATAAGCATTTTCAACCCCCGTTTCTCGGAACCATGAATCCAAATGAAAACGAATTGATTCCCACAGGGCCATTCCCCTCGGGCGTACAATAATAAAACCCCCTACTGGAGAATAATCGGCAACTTCTGCTTTCTTGACGACTTCTGCATACCATTCACCTGGATTTTTATCTTTGGAATTAGCAATACCAAGCTCTTGTTCGCCTCTCATAGGCATCCTTTCTACCTCGTAAGAGTAACCCCTTCCGATTTTTCTGCTCTTCCCCGTTGAAAAAGTTTTTATAATTACCCGCTATAACTACACCAGCGGATTTTACCCGTCTTCTACGTTGGGTAATATTCTATCTTTGGTTTTCTAGGGTGCTACTTATCATAGTTCTCGAGATACCCGAGATTCCTATAAAAGATTTCATAATAATGAATGAAGTAGATAAAAAATTAGAATCCATCCACCAAAAAATTCTTGACATATTACCTGAAGATCTCTCCATTTCTTCAGTGAATTATGAAGGACCAGAGCTAGTCGTATACACGCCAGATCCAAAAAAATTCGCCGAAAGCGGTGACATCGTTAGAACTCTTGCCACTGCCCTGCAAAAAAGAATTACAATCCGTCCCGATTTAGATTCTCTCCTTCCTCCTGAAAAAACAAAAGAAATTATTCACAAAATTATACCTGAAGAGGCCAATGTAACTAGCCTCGATTTCCATGAAGATACCGGGGAAGTTCTGATTGAAGCAACTAGGCCTGGAATGGTCATCGGAAGACAGGGATCTACTATGCGTGAAATAACACAACAAATTGGGTGGACTCCCGATGTAGTCCGAACCCCGCCTATCGATTCAGCTGTGGTATCTAATGTTCGAAATTTCCTAAAACAACAGAGAAAGGAAAGAAGGTCCATTCTAGAACGAATAGGGCGTCATATCCACCGGCCAAAAAAATCCTCTGATAAGTGGGTTAGATTGACAACTTTAGGATGCTGCCAAGAAGTCGGAAGGGCTAGTTTTTTACTTTCCACCCCTGAAACACGAATTTTAATCGATTGTGGAGACAAACCTGGGTCCGAAGACGAATTCCCATATCTCCATGTAGCAGAAGCTCTTGGTTCCGGGGCAAACTCCATAGATGCAGTAGTTCTCACCCATGCACACCTCGATCATTCAGCTTTCATACCTCTTCTCTTCCGTTACGGGTATGATGGCCCGATTTATGCCACAGAACCCACTCGGGATCTCATGGGCCTCCTGACCCTCGATTATCTAGATGTTGCTGCACATGAGGGTCGAACTCCCCCCTATACTTCTGAAATGATCAGAGAAGCCATAAAACACACAATTCCAATTTCATATGGAAGTGTTACTGATATAGCACCTGATATAAAAGTAACCTTGCATAACGCTGGACATATCTTGGGATCTTCAATCGCCCATTTCCATATTGGGGATGGCCTATATAATATCTGCTTTTCAGGAGATATACATTACCGTGGAACCCGTTTATTCAATGGGGCGGTAACTGATTTCCCACGAGTGGAAACTCTAATACTTGAATCTACTTATGGTGGCAGGAATGATTACCAAACTGATCAAAAGCAAGCCGAACAAAATCTTATTCAAATAATTAAAACCACCACTGAAAAAAATGGAAAAGTTATCATTCCGGCGTTCGCGGTGGGGCGATCTCAAGAGATAATGCTAGTATTGGAAGAGGCAATACGGACAGGAGAACTCCCCGAACTCCCTGTTTATCTTGATGGAATGATTTGGGAAGCAACCGCCATACATGCAGCCTATCCAGAATATCTTCGAGACAACCTCCGAAAACGAATTTTCTATGATGACGAGAATCCATTTCTTGCACCTCAATTCCATCACATAGAACGAGGAGATGAACAACGCCAGGAAATCTTGGAAGAAGGTCCTTGTATCATCATATCTACAAGCGGAATGATAACTGGGGGGCCCATTATGTCTTGGTTAGAATATTTAGGAGACAACCCTGATAATACACTTATCTTTGTTGGATATCAAGCCCATGGGACGCTCGGACGCAGAATTCAATCTGGTTGGGAAGAAATTCCTGTATCAGGTTCTGGGGGGCGTACAAGAACACTCAAATTAAAGTTTAATGTCGAAACAGTCGATGGATTTTCTGGGCATGCAGATCGTCAAGGACTTTTAGACTTTGTTAAATCAATGCACCCAAGACCCGAAAAAATTCTATGTGTACATGGCGACGAAAGATCAACCCGGGATTTGTCATCTGCACTTTACCGCCAATTTAATATAAGAACCTTCGCTCCCAAAAACCTCGAAACATTTAGATTTCTTTAGTTCTACGCATTTCCCCATTTTCCCCTAAAATAAATTAGTACTTCCGATTCAGGCCGTAGAAGTTTTGCATCTTTCACCTCGCCTATATATACTGTGTGATCTCCCTCTTCTATGCTATCATACAGTGAACAATCTATATATGCAATCGAATCTTCAAAGTACAACGATCCTGTTGGTAATACTTTAATATTTTCTCCTTCAAACGGGCTTTCTTCAGTTTCTCCCATGTTCGCAAAATACTCTCCAATCTCTCTTTGATCTGCCGCAAGTATGTTAACGCAATAAGTGTCATTCACACCCCCTTTTAATCTTTTATACGCCTCCGAATTGTGATCAAGGCAAATCGATATCAGGGTGGGCTCTAGAGATACACTAGTAAACGAATTCACGGTAATTCCATGTGGTGAATCTCCTGGCAGTGTCACTACCGTCACACCAGCAATGAAATTCCCCATCACCCCGCGAAAATCTTTTATATCCATGCTATTTCTCTTATTTTCCATAGACTATATCTCCTCCCATATCCTCCAAATCCCCATCTAGTAACCATAAAGACAAATCCCATCTAAAATCAATCGTGTCTATAGATCCTACGAACGCCCCCGAGGAATCTCTTCTTCGAGGTTATACTGGTAAAATCTCTCTTCTATTAGCGTTCGGATGGCTCATGATAATGGCTGGAAGATCTCTTCTCCCCGCTCTACTTCCTCTAATCTCCTTTGAACTATCATTGACTCCTGACAAAGCAGGGTTTGCCCTAACAGTCGTTTGGTTATTTTATTCCGTAGCACAGTATCCAGGAGGGAGATTTTCAGATCAATTATCCAGAAAAACAGTTCTAGTATTTAGTCTATGTGCATTGGTTCTTGGACTTGCCCTCTTAACCCAAACACAATCATATCTCCAATTTCTTGCTGCAGGCGCTCTACTCGGTGTTGGGGCTGGTGGATATTTCTGCCCAACACGCGCTCTCCTTTCCGATTTTTATTCAAAAAAACGTGGTCAGGCATTTGGAATTCAAGTTGCTTCTGGAAGAACCGGAAGTGCCGTAGCAGCGCTATTTGGTGGAGTAGCTCTCGGTGGAGTAGCAATACTTGGAGGGCCATTTTGGAGGGAAGCATTTTTCCCTGTAATAATACTGCTAATCTGTGTAATCTTCTTATTACATAAATGGAGTAAAGAACCTTATAAATTCAGTCGAGTAAGCTTGGACATCAGCAGCACTGGTTCTCGTGTATTCCGTAATAAAAAAATCAGATTAATTCTACTTGCTTATATTTTCTTTGCCATAACTAGCCAAGCATTTTCTTCTTTCCTTCCTACTTTCTTATTAATCGAACGTGGATTCTCAACTACCCTTACAAGTATCGGATTTGCGACATTATTTCTCGTTGGCGTTCCTTCTACCCTACTTGGTGGATTTATCGGAGATAGATTTTCAAGAATGTATGTCACAACAGCTGTACTTTTCATCGGTGCTATCGGATTAATCATACTCCTCCTTTTCGAGTCACCCACTTTGGTAATTTTTGGAATTATTGTATACGCACTTGGGACCTGGGCATTTCCTCCTGTAATGCAATCTTACCTATTCGAACTTTTCCCCGAGGACACTGTAGGGGGCGATTTCGGTGCTCTTAAAACAATATACACTGGAGTTGGTAGTTTCGGATCTACCTATGTTGGAATAGTGGCAGCATATTATGGTAGTTATGGGTTAGCGTTTGCAGGACTCATAGTTGCATTGTTCTTAGGATCTTCCATTTTATTTTACGTCAGCCGTTCAAAACTCTAACATTTCCATTCAGTTGTAAGTTCTAGTAGCTGAACCAAAATACGTGCTGTAGCTCCCCATATTACGTTTTCATCCATGTAGAAATAAGGTAACATTATAGTTTCTTTGCCACTTGTATGCTCTTTCCATTCAAAATTATCCACTTCAACTAATGCCTCAATTGGACATCTCACGATCTCAGCAACCTCTTCCTTATTTCTACTATATTCTCTATCTGGTATCTTTGCAACAAATGGGGTTATTGTGTATTTTGTAATCGTTTTGCATTCATCGAGCTGGCCAATAAACTCCATTTCATGTGCTCGTATCCCTATCTCTTCCATCGCTTCTCGAATTGCTGTTCTTTTTAATATTTTATCTTTCTGTTCATACCCCCCTCCTGGAAAACTCACCTGCCCTGGATGTTCATCAAGCCAATCGGTTCTCTTTGTAAATAGTATCTCTTCCTTTTTCCCATCTAAAATTAATGGGACAACTACTGCTGCCCTTGAATTTCCTTCTATTTTCAAGCCTTTCGACTTCAAGTGACTTATTTTTTTAGTATCCATTTCTTTGGATCATTCCTCAATATTTTTCCCGTCATCCATTATTCCTTCTAGTTTCTTTCGAATACCTTCTACATTTATCTCTGCCCAAATCTCTAAATCATAGCACACATCTAGCAAACGTCCCATCTGGTCTATATCTTTTCTAGAAATTACTATCTCAACTTCCTTGTCCATTCTATCGACAACACTTTTCTCCACTTCTTCTCTATTTATTTCTCTCTCCCCTACTAGAATGAGATGGGGCAAATCTTCTCCACCTTCTGGAAGCTCAGGCAAAGCCGTTGGTCCCACTACAAGTAGATCCTGACTCTTCATTTCCACAAGATAATATTTTTCAACCGCTTCGTCAATACGCCCGTTTAACGTCTCGATATCTACACTGTCCCCCATACGGGCACTAATATCTTCGAAACCCTGTACCAATTCCATCCGGGACAACCCTCCAAATAAATCTACTGCACCTGCAAGTTCATCTAATGTTGGGTCCATTTTTCAATCCTTTTTATTCTATAACCAAATCGATATCTTTTGCAGATGCCTTTTCTATTTCTTTCGCACCTATGTCAAGTTCTTCCCAAGATGGCATCCGAATATCTTCTCCAGGAGCCCTTATCGCATGTATATACTCCCTAATTTGAGAGCGTTCTTCCTTTACATCATATGCCAATCCATTGAACATGGCATCTAATTCATATTGGCGAATAAATTCATATGCCATAGACTCATACGCTTTACGGACTGCATCATATTTTACTTTCACTCCCTCTCTCTGCAATAAGCCAAATAATGAGTCACTCACTTCTAGACTCATCATATTCAACCCGTTTGAACCACCCATGTCTCTGTGAAAGTGTTCGTATATACCTAGATCTACTTGAACTGTGGATTCAAAACCAGCAAAATTAAACGCCTCTCCTAGAAATCCTACTTCTAGACCAAAACCCCGTTCCATTTTAATTCCCTTTGCATCTTGAGACCTAATAGCAAATTCTCCTGATAACCCATATTTAAATGCATCTAAATATCTTAAAATTGAAATATCATAAACATCTTTAAGTGACCTTATCAGTGGTGCATAGAATAGCCTACAAAGACGGCCATATAATCTATCTTCTTCTATTCTAGCATAGTACCCTTTCACAAATTTATTGCCCTCAATTAAGGGAAAAAGTAGCTTATGAAGGTCTTCTCCAACATATGTTTTTCTGTCCACATCATGGCATATTATGAAGTTTCCATATTCACTAGCCAACCCAAGTGCAAGCCAAATATCATGCCCCTTTCCATTTTTTCCATTCAACCCTTCTTTTGTCAGCATTTTTTCAATTCGATCCCCATTACACCAGAGTATCTTCAGATCCAATTGAAACTCATTCAACCATTCGTATATCTCACCCACACTCTGTTCATCACACCTTAATGCCACAATCACTTTTTCAGGCCCAATACGCTCCATTTCCGAAAAAGTCCATTTAGTCGCATCCAACTGAAAATCTCTTTCCATCATCGGGACTACCACTACCACATCTTCCATTGAACATTCT
>CAWVSQ010000007.1:0-11418 GCA_963933005.1 uncultured euryarchaeote | reverse complement strand
GGAAAATCACAAATGGACCTGCATCAGATTTTGTTTTCCACGATGGCCAAGAAATGCTATCTCCCGATGAGCTAGATTCTGGATATACTCTTACTTGCGTTGCTTATCCCATATCCGACCTCCGCCTTGAAACTAGTGAATCTCCTTAAATCTATTCCCTAGAATCGAGTAATCATCCTTAAGTTCACTTGTCCACAAAGAAGCACATGAAAATTGGAGTCATAGGACTTGGTAGAATGGGTGAGTATATGTCCCGCCGTTTGCGCAACAATGGCCATGAAGTTTGGGGGTACCGAAGAAATGTCGAAGCATCAAAGAAACTCTTTGAAGACGGTGCTCTAGATGGGTATGCGAACGACATCGAAGAGTTAGTAACTTCTGTCCACGATACCACCGATTCAAAAAGTGTTTTCCTCATGGTTATTCCTGCTGCATCCGTTGACGATACTCTATCCGAACTTCTCCTTCACGTACGCCCTGGAGACGTTATCATCGATCATGGGAATAGTAATTTTAAACATAGTAGAGATCGTGGAATCCATTTATCCGATCAAAACATTGGGTATGTTGATTGTGGCACTTCTGGCGGAGTCTGGGGATTGGATCGAGGATATTGTCTTATGATAGGAGGAACAGACGAAGACATACATTATTGTAAACCCATTTTCGACGCCCTTTCTCCTGATATAGATTCCACCCATAGAACCCAACCCGATTCTACTGTTACTCCTGCAGAGAATGGATGGCTGCATTGTGGTCCTTGGGGTGCAGGACATTTCGTTAAAATGGTTCATAATGGCGTAGAATATGGAATTATGCAATCTTATGCTGAAGGATTCAATCTTCTCCAATCTGCTAATAAAGGCAAAGAGTATGTTGGCATCGACGCTGAAACAGCACCCATGGAAGATCCTCAAAATTATCAATACGATATAAATGTAGCAGAAGTGGCAGAACTATGGCGTAGGGGCAGTGTAGTTGGTTCTTGGCTACTAGATCTTACCGCCACTGCGCTTAGAGAATCTCCCGAGCTAAGTAATTATTCTGGAAAGGTTTCGGACAGCGGGGAAGGGCGTTGGACCATCAATACAGCAGTCGATTTAGGTGTCCCAGCCCCCGCCTTATCTGCTGCTTTATTCGCTAGATTCAATTCCCAGGGATCGAGCCCATTCGCCGATAAAATTCTTTCTGCGATGAGATTCATGTTCGGAGGGCACCATGAAAAAAAATAGAATAATTTTTTCGATTACTCATTTAACGTATTTTTAACAGAAGTTAGATATGATTGATTTTCCAGAACTTTATAATCCAAAAGAAATCGAGCCTAAGTGGAGAGACCACTGGTTTAAATCTCAATTATATCGTTACGAAGACACCGGGGCAGAAGATTATGTAATTGATACCCCTCCGCCATACCCCACAGGAAATTTCCACATTGGAAATTCACTCGGTTGGTGTTATATGGATTTTGCAGCTCGTTACCATCGGCTTCAAGGATATGATGTTTTATTCCCTCAAGGTTGGGACTGCCACGGACTGCCTACCGAAGTTAAAGTAGAAGAGAATAATGATGTCCACCGCACTGAAATTCCTCGAGATGTATTCCGAAAAATGTGTTCCGAATATACAGAAAAACAAATACAATCTATGAAACAGGTCATGTTGGATTTAGGATTTTCTCAAGATTGGAATCATGAATTTAGAACCATGGACCCTTCATTCTGGGGGACAACTCAGCTATCTTTTCTCAAAATGCATTCTCAAGGGCATATCTATCGAGGTGAACATCCTGTAAATTGGTGCCCTAGATGTGAAACAGCAATTGCTGACGCTGAAGTAGAAACTCTTGACCGCGAAGCGAATCTCTATTATCTGACATTCTCTGAAACTGTGGAAAAAGATATTCAAATAGCCACCACACGTCCTGAATTATTGCCAGCATGTGTTGCTATAGCTGTTAACCCAGCTGATTCCCGCTACTCATGGGCACTTGACAAAATATTCAAAGTCCCACTATTCGAACACGAAATTCACTTATTCGCAGATGATTCGGTAGACCCCGAATTTGGTACTGGTGCTGTTATGATCTGTACTTTTGGAGACAAGCAAGATGTTTCTTGGTGGGCCGAATACGATCTACCACTCCGCGATGTTTTCACAGAAAATGGCCACCTTGGGGAACTAGCTGGTGATTATGCCGGATTAACAATTAACGAGGCCAAAAGTGCAATTGTAACTTCTTTATCCGAAAAAGGCCATCTAATCAAAAGCGAAAAAACAGATCAATCTGTTGGTGTTTGTTGGCGTTGTGACACTCCCATTGAAATTTTGAGCCGTGAGCAGTGGTTTGTAAAAGTAGATTCCAAAGACATACTCGAAAAAGCCGAATCTATAGATTGGATTCCCGCACACATGTTTCTCCGATTAAAAGAATGGACAGAAAGCATGGATTGGGATTGGGTCATTAGCCGTCAACGCGTATTTGCCACCCCTATACCTGCATGGTTTTGCTCTTCTTGCGATTATATTGCCATGGCACAAGAAGATGATTTGCCGATAGACCCTACCGAAACTAATCCTTCAATCGGAAAATGTCCAAATTGCGGTTCTTCTGCTTGGACTCCCGAAACAGATGTTATGGACACTTGGATGGACTCTTCAATAACTCCTCTCTATGTTCGTGGCTGGCCAAAAAATACCTTCACCCCAACTTCACTCCGTGAACAGGGGCATGATATCATCCGAACTTGGGCATTCTACACTATACTGAGAACTGCAGCAATAGTAGAAAAAAAACCTTGGAAAGAAGCTCTCATCAATGGAATGGTTTTTGGAGATGATGGTTATAAAATGTCCAAATCCCGAAACAATTTTGTCCAACCAAGTGAGGTCATCGAAGAGTATTCTGCAGATGCATTTAGACAAGCAATAGCTTTAGGTGGCCATCCTGGAAGTGATATTCAGTTCCAATGGAAAGAAGTTATCAGTGCATCTCGTTTCTTAACAAAACTATGGAATATAGTTCGATTTTCATCAACTCATTTTTACAACGATTTGCCTTCTTTACAAAATCCAGCCTATCGAAATGCTGACTGGTGGCTATTCTCCAAACTCAATTCTTTGATAACAGAAGTGTCACAAGACATGGATCACTATCGATTCGATTCCGCATTGAGAAAATTAAGAGATTTCATTTGGCACGACCTTGCTGATAATTACATTGAGTTAGTCAAGGGACGCATTTATGGTGAACAGACTCCCGAAAAATCCGCGGCACTCCACACGTTATATGTCACATTACGCGCACTAATTGTAATGTTATCTCCTTTTACTCCTTTTATTTCCGAAGAATTGTATTCTCGACTTCCTCAGACAACTAGTAGTGTGCATAAATCCCCCTGGCCCATTCCCATTCCAGATGCACCGGATATCGATCTTTCTGGAGAAATCATAATAAACATAGCCCAAAGCGTCCGTTCTTGGAAAGCAAATTCTGGTTTGGCACTTAATGAAAAAATAAGCAATGTGGAGGTTTATGTTCAAGGACAAGAGTCGATCGACACATTAGATTTATCTGCTGCGATTAACGCCCCCATTTCTTTAAAATCTGGAAAACCCGATCTAATTCTTATACCTTCTGATGTTGAAATAGATTATAGTTTGATTGGTCCTACTTTCCGTGAAAAATCAGATACTGTTGTATCTGCAATAAAGAAGTTACCATTGTCTGAAATAAAACTCCAACTTGAGACAAACGGTATTCTAACTCTAGTAATAGATGATTCTGAAATCTCTGTAAGTCAAGACGCGATTAAACTCGTAGAAGAATATCAAACAGACGAAGGAAAAGAAGTTAATGTTCTTACAGTTCCTCATGCCACAATTTTACTTCATCTTTGACCCAACTAGGCACAATTCTACAACTATTCTTTTCAACTAATCCTCCAATTTCTCTCACCAGTTTAAGCCAAAACAAGTAAGTATTTGAAAACCAATAGTCTTTTCACGAAAAATGGATTCTATTTCCAATCGCAATCTGGACTCCACGTTACAAACACTTTTTTCTAAAAATACCGGACAAGTTTTCGCGATTGGCCCATCCGACCGATTAATCACTTCTATAGTCAATTTGTTATTTACTTCTCCAAATCCCCCTTCTATTAGAATATTATCCGATGGACCCACCATTAAAGAAACAACAACTGATTTTATTACCTCTAGCTATCTCTCCGAACTATCTAGTACCGGGGTCCTAGAACTCCGAACTGCGGAGGCCTTGCCCAAGAACGAATTATTGCTAACTAGCAACTCCCTCATTACTATAATAAATGCCGGAAATTCGACCTTAACACTTACCACTCCTGCCCAACCAATAACAGAAGATGTCTATACTTTCTACAATAACCTGTGGTCTCAATCTGTACCTTTCCACATCGCAACTCCACCCTTTTCTATCGTTCTAGATTCTCTCAATTCTAAATTTGGAAGTACTCTTGAGTCAGATTTTGCTACCGCTCTTCTTTCTCTTCAAAAACTACCATCTAGCTATGATTTTCTCGATGAAGTTGCATTGAGTTTACTAATTGCAGCACGGAACCAAATCCTTCTATACGATTTGTCGCGCTGGGGGGAGGACATAGGCCTAGCGAGCAGAGCCACCTTTTCACGAACCAAACAACTGTTGGAGCAACTAAATTTAATTACCACTGAATCCGTTCCAGTCAACGTGGGAAGGCCCCGTCTACGTCTTCGACTAAACCACCCTCTGCTCGAAACTTGCCCCCCTGATAAATTATTAACTGCAGTAACAGAATTGCTCCCCCGTAATGGATAAACATCTGTGATGCACAGGTTATAACGTGAAAATAGGTCTTATTGGGGATGGTCATACCTCCACTTCCCTCGTATTTACACTCCAGCAATCTGGAATATCTGTTATCCCTCTCTCCCCGGAATCCATTTCTAAATCTAAATTAAAAGAATTTTCTATTATATTGGCAATTGATCATGTTGGGTCTCCACTTTTTGACAAAGTAAATAAGAATATAAACACAAGTTGGATGGCAATAGAGCTTGGAGGCATTGGGGGCCACGCCATCCCTTCTGTACTCGGTTCCATTTCTCTATTTGGTCCTACCACTGCATGTTATTCCTGCCTTCAAGCTAGAGTCCACTCAAATTTACCCACCACAGAGAAATCCAACTCAGAATCTCTTATTTCCATTTCTCCCCCAGTCGAATCTCTAATTGGGTCACTCACCGCTTATTTGGTAACTTCTGTATCTCATTCCACCATGACCCACAGCCATGTATTTGAAATTTCAGACTTCTCCCTTGAACAAACCAACACTGAGAACAGTGCCATCATACAGAGACTTTTGCTCCCAATCCCCACTTGTCATTCTAATAGTCACTCCTCATCACCTTGTCTTTCTGGAAACGCCAATGAACGGGCAGAGTATGCAATCGATGAGCGCCTCGGAATTATCAATACAATTTCCGAAGCAGAATCTTTCCCAGCTCCTTACTATTTGGCAAATTTATGCGACACGACTTCTTTTACCACACAGTCAATCAGAAATCAATCTGCAGGGGTGGCTATTAATTGGGACCAAGCTTTTATTAAGACAATCGGAGAAGCTCTAGAACGATATAGTTCTGGAGTTTATGATTCCAATTCATTTGTATCTGGCTCAACTTCTAGTTTCAAAAATTCCATCCCACCTTCTTTTTTTGTCCAACCATCACCCGATCTTTATGAAGACGAATCGATAGATTGGGTCGAGGGCATCGATCTCAATTCTAATAAAAAAGTTTTGTTGCCTGCAGATTTCGCTGTATTTCCTCCACCTTCTGAATACTATAAACCCGCAATAACCACTGGTCTCGCAATAGGAAATTCGATCATAGAAGCCCAACTCTCTGGACTCTATGAAGTTATAGAACGAGATGCAACCATGCTATCTTGGTATTCCACCCGCCCCGTCCCCGAATTTTTACCAGACGATTCTGAATTTGACCTTTTGTCTCAAATGGCCCTTTCCCAAGGACTCACCACCACGGCACTTTTAGTGACTCAAGATATAGATATTCCTGTAGTTACAGCTGCAGTCCATAGACCCTCAAAATGGCCAAAATTTGCTGTAGGATCTTGTGCAAATATCAATCCAAACCAGGCAGCTATAGGTGCCCTCTCCGAAGCATTACAGAATTGGATGGAATTGCGATCCATGGGACCCGAAGTAGCAAAAAATCAACCATCTGCAATAGGAACTTATTCTAATTTTTCAAAAGAGGCTCAATCTTTCATAGAGTGCAGTGATTCCATCTCCTCCAATGATCTCTCCATTTCAACTTTTTCCGAGCCCTCAGGAGAGCTATCTTCCATCATAAATCATCTAAATTCATTAGATCTTCATGCTTACTCTGTCAAACTCACTCCTCCCGATATTGCCATTTTAGGATTTGAAGCTGTCCGTATACTTATCCCAGAAGCACAACCTCTCTTTTTCGGGAAATCCTTTTTTGGAGTTCGAGCGCGAAAAGTCCCATCCTCACTCGGTAACTTTAGATCTAGGCTAGATCGATCTCACCACCCATACCCCTAGATCCCAAGAATGGCTCTCAACATGTCTCTCATTCCTGGTCCCAATCCTACTGCTATTATCACAATTAAAAGTAAAATAGTCCAACTAGGATTCTCTTCCATCGCTTCCTTATCAAAAATGTAAATCACTAAGACCGCAGCACCTATTTTGACCACTAAAAATGGCCAAGCGGTCCCTATCACATTTGTTATCCAATCTGGAAACTGGGATCCTATCTCTACCAATCCTCTATTGATAGGGTGTTTTGGTATCAGATTTTGTTGCATTCCCCTTGTTAATCTATACACCCAATCTAGTCCCACAACATTTGCAACACCGTCTAAAATCTGAGACCACAAAATAACGATTCCAATACTACCTACTCCTTCTGTCATCGTATTCCCATCTCGATTTATAGTCCGCCATATTACCACTGTAATGATAGTTGTCATTACCAATACGACCAATGCTATTTCTAAATACAGATAGACGTGGGGCCACGAGAGAACGAGCCAACCCAAATAACATAATATTCCTCCTAAAAATACTATTCCAATAGCAACTAGAGCTCGCTCGTATCTATCAACAACTCCTACCTTCTCCAATTTCACAGAAGCCACTATTGCCCCTATTGTGACTACAAACATAGTACCATATATCACTGGACTTATTAGCAATATATTAAGTGGATATCCGATCGTAGCTTCTACTCCCGCTGGTACAATATCGTTTGCATCTTCTACAACCCTGAGTGCTCCTCCAAATAGCATATAGGGGATTAATGAAAAGACTAGTTTTTCATCCAGTTTAATCTCCATTCTTGATAACATTTTGACCACTGCAAAAAGCAACAAAACTAGTATGAGTGCATATCCAATTTCAGATATGTAAGTGTATCCTGGGTATGCTACTATGCCTTCTGCCCTTGAACACATATCTCCATATTGAACCACTTCAAAACCACGGACTATTCCCTCTCCATATCTAGAACTCCCTTTCACAGCACAAGCAGACCCTCCCGCATCTGCAAGTATCGGGCCCCAAAAATAGTGCCAAAATATATCATATATGGATCCTCTAAATATTATACATGGCATTAATACAATGGCAATCAAAGCAATTTTGAACCTAACTGACCACGATCCTAGATTCCCCCATCTGTCCACAAGCAATTTTAATTTCCCATCTTCTGTAGGTTTCATAATAGTTCTACTTAGATACTTTTTATTTGATTTCAGCAAATATAAACCCGAAGTAATCCGAGATCGGAAGGGCGGAAACGAATCTCATTGTATGAACTGTATAAACTATCGTATTTCTATTAATTAAACCAATGACGACGATTGGATGAATTTTGCACCCGAGCCTTTCATTTCTTTAATCGCGTTGGCACAATCTCCCTGATTTACTTCTACACCTCTAATCAAATCTTCAATCACTGAAGTAGAAAACCCATTTTCTACAGCCCCGATCGTGGTCCCGTGAACACAATAATCCGTAGCCAGTCCGCCTATAATCACATTTGATATATTATTTTCTCTTAACTGCTCAGCAAAATCTGTCCCATCAAAACCAGAATATGCTTCTTCACCAGTTTCAGTACCTTTGTTGATTATACCTACTCTGTCATCAATCAATAATTCTGGATGAAGTCTAGCCCCCGGGGTCCCCTGAACACAATGAACAGGCCACAATCCCCCATTTGTCTGAAAACTACAGTGATCTAAAGGATGCCAATCCTTTGTAGCATAAACGGGTTTTCCCTCTGTATGAAATTTATCTATCATTTCATTAAGCCCTCTGATCACTTCTTCTCCATTCTTAACCTCTAATGGACCACCTTTGCAAAAGTCATTCTGTATGTCTACTATTATTAATGCTGTGCCATTCATAATTAACAAGACTTTCTTATAGTAGGCACCACCCGAAATACTCTCCCATTTAACTCTGGAAAATGCATCCAACTTATAGTAAAAATATGGGTGATTTCTACCCTTAACTCTTAGTGGGGGGGACAGGATTCGAACCCGTGAACACCTACGTGAGCAGATCTTGAGTCTGCCGCCTTTGGCCTGGCTTGGCTACCCCCCCGAACTTTCGAACCAGAATACGACTTTCTGTCTATTCATCTAGTTCGCCTTATGATCTTATGACCTCATTTATCTAACCTTTCCGAAAATATATCCAATTTTTACCGATAGAAGTACGTACCCGCACCGCCATATACTCAATATATTCCTCTTCCTATCTATCATGGAAACAACACACAAAATAATTTTCGAAGATAGCCGCAATATGAGCTATTTAGCTGATGATAGTGTTGATCTAATTGTAACTTCTCCTCCTTACCCCATGATTGAAATGTGGGATGAATTATTTATCAATCAAAACCCAAAAATCAAAGACGCATTATCTTCTCAAAATGGAATTTTAGCTTTTAATCTCATGCACGAAGAACTCAATAAAGTCTGGTCCGAGTCCCATCGAGTCTTAAAAAAGGGTGGTTATGCTTGCATAAACGTGGGAGATGCTACTAGAACATTAGACAAAAAATTCCAATTATATCCCTCCCACGCTAAGATATTGTCTTCTTGTTCGGATCTGGGATTCAATATTTTGCCCGGAATAATTTGGAAAAAACAAACTAATTCTCCCACCAAGTTTATGGGTTCCGGAATGCTCCCCGCCGGAGCATACATAACTCATGAAAACGAACATATTCTATTACTTAGAAAATCAGAAAAAAGAGAGTTTAAAACAGAAAAAGAAAAGAAAAATAGACACAAGAGTGCAATTTTTTGGGAGGAACGTAACCACTGGTTCTCTGATTTATGGCAAGGTCTAAAAGGAAACCGTCAACATCTACATTCTGACGATTTACGGGACAGAAGCGCAGCATATCCTTTGGAATTATCCACCCGTCTGATTAATATGTTTTCAGTTCAAGGAGATCTAGTTTTAGATCCTTATTTGGGAACTGGAACTACCCTTTTAAGCGCAATAGCTTCCGGAAGAAACAGCGTAGGAATTGAATTAAATAAATCTTTTGGCGATCACATAACCCAACGTATAGTTGATAACTCAGATGTTCTAAAAAACTATGCCCATCTCCGGCTACAAAGGCATCTTGAATTTGTTCAGCAAAGAGAAAACGATGGCAAACCCTTCAAATATCTCAACACAAATTATTCAGTACCTGTGATGACTAGACAGGAACTAAATATAGTTTTGCCCTCTGTCATAGACATTCGCACCGAAAACAACTGTTTTCATACAGCCACTTATCTTGATTGAAAAAGAGTTTTACCATTGGATTCACCACTATCAAGCTAGCTATGGTTTCACACGGTTATGTTCTTCCCACTCGTGGCATCGCCATTCAAAGTGATTCTCCTCCATCTCTCTCTTCTAATACTGCAACTTTACTAACTTTGGCTTCTCATGCCGAATCATTAAACTTTTCATCTCTATGGGTCGGAGATAGTATTCTCACACGCCATCGATTAGAACCTCTCACCACACTAGCCTCCATCGCGGCGTTGACAAAAAAAGTCCAAATCGGAACTGCAATCTATTTATTGCACTTACGCCACCCCGTTCATGTTGCACACGCAACTGCTACTCTCGATCAATTATCTAATGGCAGATTTATTTTTGGAATTGGAGTCGGCACTTCCCACGAATCCACGATAAACGAAAGTAGGAATCTAGGTATCCCCTTCTCCGAACGTGGGGCCATTCTTAACGAGTCCCTCGATGTGATTAGAAAATTATGGCGCGGAGAAAATGTTAGTTCCACTGGATTCTATCCTTTCCAAAACGCCCATCTCGATATTCCTCCCGCCCGGGAACCTCCTATATATATGGCAACCACTAAGTTCGATCCGAAATCTGGTTTTTCAAATTCAATCCAAAAGCGAATAGAACAACATGCCGATGGCTTAATGCCTCAAACGAATCCGTCCAACTACTCTAGTATGATTTCTCATGCCCGAGATTTAGTAGAAAACTCAGGAAGGTCCTCTTCGCTCATCGCAACCAACTATACCGACGTAGTAATTGCATCCAGTGAGGAAGAGGCATTTTCTCAAGCTAGAGATTACATAAGTTCTTACTATCCTTGGTCCATTTCAGATGCCCATCTAAAAAAAGTGGGGGCCTTTGGCACTCCCGAAATGGTGGCAGAAAAAATACATTCATTCATAGATGCTGGCGTTGAACATTTCATAGTACGATTCCCAACATTTGATCAAAAAAACCAACTAGATTTGTATTCTGATCTATTCAATTTATAGGGGCCTTGCAACCACTCGAGTAGGTGTACCTTCAAACCCCTTTATCAACATGGGAAAACACCCAATCCAAATACTCTCGTATTCTGCTATTTGATCTATATTACAAATATATTCTACTATCGGAATATCTGCCCCCAAAAGTGCTTTATGAACCGGTCGATCTGGTTCTCCCGGAACAGCTTCGGTGAGAAAATCGTTCACTATTAGTTCCACCTCTCGTTCAATAAGCCACTCTGCAGCATCAAGAGTAATATCTGAAGCCTCCTTGAAAAAATTACCTGTAAAAAAATTAGCATCAACGTCTCCTGTAACCATTATGACTTTATCTTTTTTCTCAATCTTACTCTTATGATCATCTAATATTTCCGCTGTAATCGACTTTCCCTTGAATTCCCTCAAGTCCACCACTTTTGTAGGGCCCACTAACTCCTCAAATGTCAATTCATCCACAGTTCTCCCATCTGGAATAAAGTGATAAGGCGCATCTATATGTGTGCCCTGATGAGTATTCGCCGAGTAATAGTGCATCAACGCAC
>CAWVSQ010000006.1:0-11538 GCA_963933005.1 uncultured euryarchaeote | reverse complement strand
CATGGAAACGCCAGCATCTTGAGGGAATCCGGGGCCAGGAGATATAATAATACCATCAGGATCTAATTTTTGTATTTCGTCGATACTTATGGCGTCGTTTCGAGATACATCTACATTTGCCATAGTTCCAATCCCTTGAACGAGATTGTACGAAAAGGAATCATAATTGTCAATGATTAAGATGTGGGGGGAGTCCATGATAAAGGGAAGTTGGTAATTTTTAAGTCAGTCCATAGGAGGGGAATCTGAAAGTGCTAGGTTCATTGCTTGGACTAGGGCCCTAGCCTTAGAAAGAGTTTCCTCATATTCAGTTTCGGGAGAAGAATCATGTACGATTCCAGAACCAACTGGAAGGGAATATGTCTCATTTTGGTGGATGAAAGTTCGAATGATGATATTCAAGATGGCCCGATTATCAAAACCAAAAATGCCAACACTACCTGTGTAGGGTCCCCTGTAAGAATCTTCTATTTCGTTTATTATCTCCATGGTACGAGGTTTTGGAGCACCCGTAATAGTACCACCAGGGAACATTGCCCTAAGTATGTCTATTACATTTTTAGTAGGTTGTAAAGTTCCTTTGACTGTTGAAACTAGATGCATTACGGCGGAGTATCTATCCACCCTACAATACTCATCGATGTGAACGGTTCCATATTCGGCTACTTTTCCAATGTCATTTCGACATAAATCAACGAGCATAGCATGTTCTGCTCGTTCTTTTTGGCTATGAATAAGTTCGGTTTCCAGTGCGAGGTCCTCGGAGGGATTAGGGCCCCGTGGCCTAGTCCCAGCTATGGGTTCTGCCACGATTGAGCCATTTTCTAGTTGGAAAAGTAATTCGGGACTTACCCCAATTAAATCTATTTTTGGGAATTCTAATAGAGAAGAATAAGGAGCTGGGTTTATTTTTCGAAGAGCGCGGAATAAGAGGACAGGAGAAATATCTGAATCCATAGTTAGGTTATGTGCGGTGTTGACTTGGAAAGTATCCCCATTATGGATGTGGCGTTTGATTTTTTGGACACGTTCGCAGAAGATTTCACGCCCACAATCGCTCTGGAAAGCGGTGAGAATTTGGGAAGGTGGGGGATTGGGGGGAGATGGGTTCGGTTTTTGAATAGAACGGGCTAGATTGAATGTTTGTGTTAACGCAGTGTCAAAAGTTGTTTCGGGGTCCCCTATAGTGGGGCATGAAGTAATTCTTAATGTTGTTTTTTTACCACGAGGTTCTTTCCAGGATGCTATGCAATCGTAAAGTCCAACTTGAACTAACGGAAAAGGATTTGGAGTATTAATACGATCAGGAATATTTTCTATTTCTCTTGACAATTCGTAGGATAACCATCCGAATACTCCACAGGGATAAGGAGTTTCACACCCGTTGCGTATTAGATGTTCTTTGGAAATAAAATCATACAGTTGGGATAGAGAAGAGGGTGGAGTCAAAGGATCGGGAGTTATCTCAAGAAATTTGCTGGGCTTGATGCCAAAATAGCCCCATCCGGGCGGGGATCCAGTTGTCTCTAGATAGAAACTCGGAGAACCTTCTCTGGAATTTATATAAGCTTCAAATGGGTCATCTACAATGACTCTGACTTCTATAGGAATTCTAGAATGCGGGGGAGAGGTTGCTGCGATAGATAGATAATCGCTTTTGTCAGTGTATACCTCAATTTTAGAATTAATAGAGTCCACGATTGACTAATAGATACCGGGGGTAAAAGGTATTACTTGATTGAAGTGAAATTCAGAGAGAAATATTACAACTGGGATCGTACTGCTTTGTTCATTGTGCCCACAGGGGCTTTTCTACCAGTCCAAATTTCAAAAGATTCTACTCCCTGGTACAAGAGCATCCAGGCCCCATCAATAGTAGTTGCACCAGACTCTTTTGCTTCTCTAAGTAATCGAGTTTCAAGAGGACGGTAAACGGCATCCATGACAACGAGATCGGAGTGGAGGAAATTTTTAGGAATGGGAGAGATATCAGTCACCATTCCAACGCTAGTTGTATTTACGAGTATATCAGCATCCATGAGTAAATTAGGTAGACTAGAGATCCCATATCCTGTAGATTTGGGTACAGATTTGGATAGAGAATGTGCTTTGTTTTCAGTTCTATTGACAATAGAAACATGAGAGCCTTCATCGGATAGCATGAAAGCCAAAGCGCGACCAGCACCACCTGCCCCAATGACAACAGAATTTTTTCCAGAAATACTAATGTTGTGATGCTCGAAAGATCTGCGGGCACCTGCCACGTCAGTGTTGTATCCAAGTGGGTTTTCTCCAGAAAAATCAATTGTGTTGACAGCCCCAATTCGTTTTGCTATTTTGTCTGTTTGGACATAAGATAGAACGTCTTGTTTAAAAGGTATTGTCACATTTAAACCGGAGATACCTTTTTCGGGGGCGCTGCTGATAACTTTCTCGAGATCAGATACCTCTGGCTCTATTGTGATATATTTGGCATCCATTCCGAGATGAGAATATGCTGCGTTGTGCATTGCAGGAGATAAAGAATGGCCTACTGGATTCCCCAGGAGACCAAAAATTTGCATTATATGTTAATTACAGATCTCAAAATACATAAGTTTCTTTAGAGCTATCCAGAGATATTAATGGCCAAATCGAAATTCATGACATGGTAAACTAAGAGGAAAATGAAAAAGAGATAAAGAATTCCTCCAATCAAAAATGGAAGGTGAGTTAGTGTATCATCTGAGGAGTATCTAGCACGCACGTAGAGGATGGAAGCACCTAAAATGGCTAGTACTGCAGAAAGGGCATTTAAAAATCCAACGGTACCCCAATCGAAGGATAAATTCCAAGATGTGAAAACGATACCAAGAGTTACAGGTAGAGTTGATTGAAATACCAATGCGCCTGTAATATTTCCTAGGGCCAATACGTCCTTATCGCGAGATATCCAGATTATACTATTAAATTTCTCAGGGAGTTCGGTTGCTAGCGGGGCAAGTAAAAGGGCTATTACTGCAAGGGGAAGATTTAGCACGTCGTGAGAAAGCCACTCTACTGCGTGAATGAAAAGATGAGCACCTGCAATGATGATGCCAAGTGCTAAGAGTGCCTGGAAAATGACCAAGGAGGTAGTTGGATCGGAAGCTCGAGATTTTTTCGCGGAGAGGGTAGGTATTATTTGTGCTAGTTTGTCGAGTATAACACCAATTTGTAGGTTCTCGAGAGATTCTGGTTCAATTGCAATCCCACTAGAAAGAGTGCGTTTGAGATAAAACAAATAAAGCAGCACCAAAGTGAAAGCTATGAGTAAGGACAAAGATCTCCAAGGGACAAGTGCTGCGATTATTGCTAGAGAATATGCGATGATAAAAAATGATAGATCTCTCTTAGTTGAGGACGAGTAGATTTTTAATTTTAGTCCAGAAGATCTTCTGGGCTTGAAATATATCAAACTACATCCTATGAGAAACATAGCAATGGTAGCTAGCATAAAAGGAGCACCTAAAATGGCGCCCACGCCGATCTCATCTGCAGAACTTGCCCCACCAGTCCTCCATACAGTATAGATAGCAATAACAGGTATCATGGTTTCAGGGAGGGCAGTTCCAACTGCTGCTAGAATGCTTCCAGTTGCACTTTCAGAGACGTTGGTTTTGTGACCTACCCATTCAATTCCATTAGTGAATACTGCTGCGCCTAGAAGAAGCGCGATGAACGAAAAGACGAGCGTGAATATATTCAATAGATCAGAAGAGATAAAAGAAATTTCACTCATATATAAAATTATTAGAAGGATTACTAAAGAGTTACTTTATTCAACAGAGAGGGGAATTTGGAGAATTATGACCGATTGGTTTTATTCGGGCGAGGATCCATAGATTACTGTGATAGGTATTGTTGTGAGTCGATCGGATTCCGTTTCAGTTCTAATTGGAAATGAGATATTGAAAATGGGAAAATGGATACAAAAAATAGATTTGAATCGTGTTGATGCAGAGGGGGGAGGGAAATACTATTGTACAGATGGATTCGAACTCAGGGAGTTTGAAGGACTACATATTCAGCTTGAAGGAGTTGAATTGGCTTTTGGGGACATGGAGTGCATCATATTTGTTTCTAGACATGTAGGAGAAACCGGGGCTTTGTTGACGGCGCACTACACGGGGAATTTTGGGGAAGCAAAATTTGGAGGTAAACCTAGAGAGTTATCAAGGGCGTGTCCAAATTTACATAAAATCATTGTTGATGCACTTAGAAAATATGCCCCTCCAAATTATGAAGTGGGAATTGAGTGTACACACCATGGTCCATCGGATATTAATGTTCCTTCAATGTTTGTAGAGATAGGAAGTTCAGACCAAGAATGGGGAGACGTAGAGGCGGCTGAATCTGTTGCGAAAGCAGTTATGAGTATCAAGGGGAATGGGCCCGATTGTGAAAAAACAATTGTGGGTTTTGGAGGGGGACATTATATGCCACGATTTGAAAGAATTATAAAAGAAACTGATTGGGCAATTGGGCATGTCGCTGCGGATTGGTGCTTAGAGGAAATGGGGGAATTGGATGAAGAAATGATAAAAAATATATTCGATAAAAGTGGATCGAATAGATGTGTTGTAGTGAATGAAAATTTAGAATTGAAGAGAGCAATAAGAGATGCGGGTTATGAGATCGTTGGTGAAAAATGGGTTAGAGAAACGAATGGATTGGGACTAGAAGTTGTTTCCATGATGGAGACATCTATTTCAACTATCGAAAATGGGTTGCGCTTTGGGATGGTCAGATCGAATCAAATGGAAATTAGAGAATTGAATGAGTCACTTTTAAGGGATGTTCAAGCTATAAATTCGAAAAGGGTAAAAGAAGTTGTAATGAAGAATACAATTGCGTTTGAGACTGTTGAAAATGGGAGTCGGATTAGAGGGAAAGTGGCAATAGAAAATCAGCAAGCCTATGAGAACATAGTAGAAGAATTTTGCCACATATTGAAAGAAAAATATGAGTTGGTGGTTTTAACAGGGAGGGAGATTAGGATTAGAGAACAGATATTTAGCCCGGATAAAGCACGGAGGATGGGAGTTGAAGAAGGTCCTAAATTTGGAGAGTTGGCTTCGGGGAAATCGATTGAAATAGGAGATAGAATATTGATGCCAGATGAAGTACAGGAAGAAAAAATTAGAATATACAAGCTAAGTTGATAACACGCAGATCTAGGAAACTGAAGTAAAAAGTGAGGAGAGAAAGTGGGTATTTTCAGGGGGCGTGTAAAAGTAACACTAATGAGCTTGAGTATATAATAGATATGCAAATGGAATTTACCGCTGAAGATGTTATCCAACAGGCTGAAGAAAATGTAGGCCTTGGAGAGATACCATCGCGAGATGGGCTAATGACGGATGAACAGCTCCTTGAGATTTTAGAAGAGTTACAAACAAACATCACAGTTTTTGGATGTGGAGGGGGGGGAAACAACACAGTAAACAGAATGTCCGATGAGGGAATCCATGGGGCAGAGTTAGTAGCGGCTAATACAGATGTTCAACACCTGGTGAAGGTGAAGGCTGACACCAAAATATTGATGGGTAGAAATAGAACGAAGGGGAGGGGTGCGGGATCGTTACCACAAATAGGAGAAGAAGCTGCTCTTGAGAGTAAAGATGAGATACTTTCAGTTATGAAAGGTTCAGATATGGTATTTGTCACAGCAGGATTGGGAGGAGGTACAGGTACAGGATCGGCACCAGTAGTTGCCAAAGCCGCTCGGGACCTGGGTGCACTTACAATTGCCATTGTGACAACACCGTTTACAGCCGAAGGGGAGGTTAGGAGAGTAAATGCAAATGCAGGTCTTGAGAGACTACGAGATGTTGCAGACACAGTGATTGTGGTACCGAATGATAGGCTGCTTGAAGTTGTTGGAAAATTGCCCGTAAAGGAAGCGTTTAAAGCTGCAGATAGGGCACTTATGCGGGCGGTGAAGGGAGTAACAGAACTGATTACAAAACCGGGGCTTGTTAATCTAGATTTTGCAGATGTTAGAACGGTTATGGAAAGGGGAGGGGTTGCGATGATCGGATTGGGAGAATCAGATTCGGAAAATAAGGCACAAGATTCGGTGAAAGAGGCTTTGAGGTCCCCTATGTTAGATGTAGATATTTCGACTGCAAATGCGGCTTTGATAAACGTGACTGGAGGACCGGATATGTCTATCGAGGAGGCGGAAGGTGTGGTTGAAGAAATTTATGAAAGGATTGATCCAGACGCTAGAATCATATGGGGAACTTCTATCGACGAAGAGCTTGAAGGGAAGATACGAACGATGATAGTAGTCACGGGAGTTCAATCGCCACAGATATATGGAAGGATGGACGCAGATAGACAAAGAGAAGAAAGTAGAATTGGTAAAATAGATTACGTTGAATGAAGAATAAGAAAAGTAGAAATAAAGGAGAATATAGATTAAGTTATGGATGTTCCACGTGATTTGGCCTCTTATTTACGCCTAATAAAGCTAGCCAGTGTCCCTACTAAAGAGGAATTTATACAGATTTCTAAGATTGCAGGAATAGGAATTCTAGTAGTGGGGGGCGTGGGGTTCGTAATATTTGGAATAATGAAATTAATCCCGAAGTGATAAAAAATGCCTGTAGATGAAAATGAATCAGTAGAACAGCAAGTGGAGGAAGGGAGCGTAGTTGCCAATCAACAAACTCTATCAAATATATATGCTATTAAAACCACAGCTAGTCAAGAGCAAGCGGTTGCGGATATGATAGCCAGGAAAGAGCATCCTGCAGTACATGCAATTCTGTCCCCAGATTCACTTACAAGTTATGTAATGGTAGAAGCGGATGAGCCGGATGCTATTGGGTTAATAATTGAAGAAATACCACATGCTAGAACGATAATTTCGGGGAAGAGTACAATTGAAGAAATTGGACATTTCCTTACACCTAAATCGGATGTAGAAGGGATTGCAGAAGGAGATATAATTGAATTGGTTGCAGGTCCATTCAAAGGTGAGAGAGCACAAGTACAAAGGATAGATGAAGGTAAAGATCAAGTGACGGTAGAACTTTATGAGGCTACAGTGCCAATTCCAGTTACGGTCAGAGGAGATCAAATAAGAGTTCTCGATTCAGGAGATCGTTAAAGGGTGAGAGATTGTGGCGGGATGGATTTGTGGAATCTCAAAATGCGAAAGTCATTTTGAAACGATAGAGGAGATACTCCGTCATCAAATTAAGGATCACTCGCATAACTCTTGCAGGGTATGTGGAGAAAAAATTCCAGATGGGATTTTTGCGATTCAACATGTGATCGGTAAACATGGTAGGAGAGAATATGTACTTGCGTATGGAGCGACTTCAAATGATATTCGCTATCGGGAGTACGTGAAAAGATTGGTAGAATCAGAAATAGATATAGAAACTACTTATGAATTATTGATGTCAGAGAGGGATGGGGAAATAGAAGAATTTTTGAAAGATGACTAGAAGCCAATTTTTGGTTTGAATGATGTTTGAGTGGCGGAATTTGAAGAGTTGTTCCGTTTGAAAAGTTCGCCGTAGACTATCCCGATTAATAGCCCGACTATATGGGCTAATTGAGCTACTCCCCCGGCCCCGAATCCACCGATGGAAATAAGGAATACAGAGATGGTTGCAAAGCCTATTGTTAATATCCAAAGAGGGAGGGGTAAGAAAAAATAAAGATATACCCGAAGGTTGGGATTGAGTACGGTTAGGAACCCCATGATGGCCATTATAGCTCCGCTAGCCCCAAGTACAAACCCTGGAGTTGTTGTTAAAAGGTTGGCCCCGATTTGGGATAGTGCTGCGAGTATTCCGCTAAATATGAAAAGATAGAAAAATTTCTTCGTGCCTAGATATCGTTCGACGCTGGGGCCGAAAAAATATAATGCTATACTATTGACGATGATGTGTCCATATGAGAAAGGAGAATGGGCAAAAATGGAAAGGATCCAGGTCCAAACATATTCGGGGTGGTATGTAGAGACCGTGAAAATAAGATTGTGTACATCCATTCCTAAAATTAGAATGACAGACCATTGTAGTACCAAGGTGATCCACATCAGTGCCAAGAATAGGTAGGTTAAGTTACCGCGGAAAAAAGGAAGTGAAAGTGTCAAGAAACGATTAGAGATCTGATTCAAAATTTTAGAAATTCCCTGAGAATCAGATGGGAAAGACTGATTATTGTTAAATAAGGTTTGGGGGTCATTCCAATTTTTAAGACCATCGCAATTATGGTTTTCTGGAAGACGGTGGAGGCTGCAGAAAACACCGCCGCAATTTCTGCAGGAAAAAGGCAGGGCCTCGTTTTGGCCGCAAACTTGACAAATTGCCATAATATAACTTGGGGTTTGGGTATGAAATGAGTTTGGTTTAGAAGAGATGCGGGATTAAATTGTATGAAAAATTACAATCGGTCTACATCCACATCCTCGGAGGAGTCATCAGGAGTTAGATTTGTGGGGGACAGTTTTCCAAAAACTCCAACAGTGCCGACTTGTTTGTCGTCGGGTGTGCCGCTTTTTAAGATTTTAATAGCAGACTCGGGTACCTCTATGAGTTGTGTTTTCCCATTTACTGTTCTTTGCAAAATTACAGTACCCCCAGGATCATTTCTAGTTTTGAAATTTACCACAGCTGTGAAGAGAGACCAGAGAATTACTATAGAGCCCAAAAAATAGATTATAACAACGAAAAGAGTGATGTGATTTGAAGTAGCTCCTATCCATTTGTAAGGATATGCGTACCAGAAAAGTAAAACTCCGAAAGCAGATATGCTAGCTCCAACTATAGCAGAAGCACGTTCATATTCGGTTGCGGGGAGAACTGCAAAAACCCCTAGTAAGAATATAGGAAAGCCCAACCCTGCCAATAGACCAGAAATTCTACGTATGACGAAATATCCAAAATCTAGGTTTACTAGGATATTGGTGGTACTAAACAATATACCAGCAATAACTAGAATACCACCTATCGCAAAAAGTGCAGTCCCAGTATAAAGATTTCTTTGACTTTTTCTACCTGTGCGATCGTATACTTTTGCCAGACTTGTCATAATGTGTTTTATTCGACTTCAGATAACAAAAGGGTACTGTAGGAATAAGAGGTTGGAAGGGAGTTAAAAATCAGAGGATGGTTTTTGTAAGGAAAAATACTGCAGGTTAGTCTCGAAGAATTTAATGGTTTTGCCAAGAACTAGGATGGTATGGCTAAGGAGAAAACTAAAGTAGAAAAGGAAGAAAAATCTAGTTCGGAGGACATGAAACTTGATGTAGATGGAACAGTGGAGGGAGCACCTATCGAAAGGATTGCATCTAGATTGACGTGGCCACAAGAGAAAAGTGAAATTATACGAAAAGAAGGGGGAGAGCTTATCAGGACGCCTGATGGGGCAAAAAAATTAGAAGAGTTATTAGAAGAAGTAGATACAACATATTTCTCTAGACGGCAAATGTTCGTGGAGATTGTTGAAAAAAGAATAGGGAAAGGAAATGTCTCGGTTGTAGAGTAAGATGCGAAAAGGATAACTTAAATTAAAAATTAAGAGTGGGGAAAGAAATCAGCTAGTTTTGATTGTATTCCAGTTAGTATTGTGGATTTGGATTTCAGAGTAGCTAGTGGAAGTGACAGAGAGATTGAAATTTGATTTAGTGCAGTATGGAAATTATCGAAATGGTAGGGCTCTTCTTTGAAGGCATTTCTAACACTCTCTCGTATTTGCCAAACTCCAACTGGTGCCCAATAGTCATCAGATACTTCCCGGATGACGAGACATTTGCATTGTTTTTTTAGAGAGAGTAGATGTTCTAGAACTCCTAACCGTGCGGCATAATATGCACCTGCAGTTTCTTTTGCATAAGAAGTCCTACCATCGTATCCCTCATGCTCACTAGAAATCGAGATTTGGTTTGAAAGACTAGGATTCCAGACACTACCGGGCGATTTTATTTCTATTAACTCAAATTCCCAAGTCCCGGGTATCAAAAAAATCCAATAAATATTTCCGATATAGCTATTTTTCCAAACAGTAACACCATCGATGTTTGAAAAGGTGCATACTTGTTTATGTAAAGATTTGCCAACCATATCGTCTACTGCGGTGATGGACCATCTTGTGGGAACTAGACGGCGTTGGTCACGTAAGCCCATGGCCCCAACAGAAAAAATTCTATGGATATCATAAACGTCTAATCCTTTTTTGTAGAGAAATGATATTGCCCCTCTAGCATCCAGATCGTCGTCCGATAGAGTTGTTTCCACTGGTTTTGGCACCTTGGGATTATCTACAAGGCGTGCAGAATCAACATCGGCTTGGAAACCTATTGCAGCGGTTATATTATTGGGTGAAAAGTCCAGTTTAGGTTTATTCGCTAGTGAAAGTTCTACATCTACGGGATTTGCTGAGATTGCAACCTCGCGTTGAACTCCTACGAATCCGTCCCACACATCGTAAACATTTACAGGCATTGATCGATTAGAATTAAGCAAACCTATTCGATATTGAAGAATATCTTCAATTTGGAGATTTTTATGGTACCAATCGCTACTAGTGGCAAAATTAGATGCGTCGGAATCAGGGTCTAACGGAGCAAGAATCCCTGTCGAAACGTCGGGGTAATTCGATCGGCCTACAAAAACGGATGGTGCAGTGCTCCCGAATAAATTCTTTTTAATTGGAAGCGAATCGAATATTTTCCGAGTATCTTTTATGTGATTTAAGATAGCATAGGATTTTTCTTGTGCGAGTTTCTTACGTTTATCTTGTAGAGTGGGTTCGAAACCCCCGAGGTGTTTATCGAGGGACACATTTGAGGTAGGAATTAAGATAACTTTAAGATTCGGGTGGTAGGGGGGTGATTTAAACATAAAAATGGGATAGTAACATCTTTTTGTCTGCTTACATATCTAAGGATCATGGGAAATCTATGGAGAGACTTAGACACAGGAAAAAATCCACCTGGAGAGGTATACGCAGTGGTAGAATGCGTCAAAGGTGAGCGGAATAAATATGAATATGAAAAAGATTTTTCGGCCATTTTTCTCGATAGGGTGTTGCACTCGAATGTACACTATCCGGGGGATTATGGATTTATTCCAAAGACATGGTATGACGACGAAGATCCACTAGACGTACTAGTACTAGTGGAAGATCCTACATTTCCGGGGTGTGTTATCAATGTGCGGCCAGTTGGACTGATGAAAATGGATGATAGTGGAGAACGAGATGACAAGGTGATAGCAGTTCCAGTAGATGATCCCCGATTTAGTCACATAAAAGACATAGGAGACGTCCCCAAACAGATACAAAATGAGATAGATGAATTCTTTAAAACGTATAAAAATCTTGAACCAGGGAAAACCGTTCAAATATTGGGGTGGGAAGGCCAATCGGCAGCTATTGAGGCCATTAATAGAGGGATAGAACTTTATTTGGAGAAGTTTAGTTGAGAAAGACAGGGTTTTTCAAAGTTGGGGTATACGTGAATAGACGAGAATATCAGATTTATGGGATTATTTG
>CAWVSQ010000005.1:0-11781 GCA_963933005.1 uncultured euryarchaeote | reverse complement strand
CTAAAGCCCGGGATTTAATAAAAGTCGGTGCAAAAGAAATCCGCGTTACCGGACAGGATACTGGTGTATACGGATGGGATCTTGGCAAACGCGTGTTGGATCAGTTACTCGACGAAATCTGCGAACTTCCCGGTGATTTTCGTGTTCGATTAGGGATGGCAAATCCAAAGGGAATCCATGGAATTTGCGAATCTCTTGTCAACGTATTCTCTAAGCATGAAAAACTCTATGATTTTATCCATGCTCCTGTGCAATCTGGATCTAACCGCGTCTTGGGTCATATGAGGCGTCAACATCAAGTAAACGAATTCAGAGACATAGTCTCTACTTTCAACCGACATATAGACCATTGGACATTGGCAACGGATTTTATTGTTGGATTTCCCACTGAAACAACCGAAGACCACCAACAATCACTAAATCTAATGCGCGAAGTCCAACCAGAACGAATTAATATAACACGTTTTTCTAAACGCCCTGGTACTGATGCGGCAAAATTAAAAGGTCTTGGGGGCACTCTTAAAAAACAACGTTCATCCGAGATGACTCAACTTAAATTCGAAATAACATCTCAAGCATATCGGTCTATGATTGGAACTCGTCATACCCTTCTTGCAGTTGAACCCGGAATCAACGGATCTATGAAATGCAGAGATGAAGCATATCGCCAGGTAATAATAAAGAATTCTGAAGATTATGGAATTTCACCTGGAACGTTCCTACAATCACATATAGTTTCTTCTGAGCATGTTTACGCTTTCGCCGAACCCGTTTAATTTATTTCTATTATTTATAAAATTCCTTTCCCAATGAGTAAAACATATTACCAACCAATGATTGCCCCCCGTCTGCAACTAAAACTTCTCCTGTGACAACATCCGCCGCAGGAGAACATAGATAAAGCACCTGTTGTGCCATTTGCTCCACACTCGCTATCCCCCCAATTGGAATGTCATTTTCCAATCTCTCAATCATCGATTCATCTCCCAACAAATTCTCTTTTACGCCCTCTGTCAATACTACTCCGGGACACATGGCATTCACCCTGATATTGTGCCTCCCCCACTCAAGTGCTAGTGTCCTTGTCAAATTGAGAACACCAGCTTTCGCAGCGCCAGAATGACCAACATATGGGGCTGCACCCCAAGCATAATTGGCAATTATATTCACAATTGATCCGCCATCCTGTTTTAATAAGGGAAAGCATTTTTTCGAAACTCTAAATGTCCCATCTAGCACTATATCCACAACCGCCCTCCATCCATTTTCACTAAGATTTTCTATTGGACAAAAAAAGTTCCCTGCAGCATTATTTACTAGTATATCTATACTTCCCCATTCTTGTTCAATAAACCCAACTGCTTCTTCTACACTTGATTCTTCTCTAACATCCATCACTTTCCATAGTACGGATTCACCCGTCAGTTTCTTCAATTTTTCAGATGCCAATTCTAATCGTTCGGCATTTCTAGATGCTATAAAAACATTTGCCCCATGTTCCAAAAAAGCTCTTGAAAACCCTAGTCCCATCCCCGTTGCACCTCCTGTTATAAACACTTTTTTTCCTTTAAATAATTCCTCTTTAAACACACTACCATCCATGCATAGTACCTCCTTAATAACATCTAGCCTCTCCTTGGACATAAAGACTCAGCATAAATCCGCCACCTCCCCTCACACGAAATTTAAACCTATTTGCCAACCCACACCGATTTTTCTTCCCCTCTATCTTCTACCCCATTTTGCTGCACAAATGCATCGTGCAGCTTTCGATATGTTTCTAACATACCTTCCACGACGATTTTCGTATCACTTAGAATCGGCATAAAATTAGTATCTCCTTCCCACCTTGGAACAATATGTGTATGCATATGTTCATTAATCGAACCACCACTTCCCTTACCCAAATTTAAACCCGTATTGAATCCATGTGGACTAAACGCAGTTTCCAGTGCTTTCAATGTTCTCACTTTCAATCGTGAGTGGGCAAGTAACACTTCTTCATTTAAATCTGCATAAGATCCTGTATGCTCTTTAGGAATCACCATCACGTGCCCTGGATTATATGGATAATTATTCAAAACAACATATACATATTCATTTTCAGCTATTACTCCTAGTTCTCTATCTTTCCCCTTTTTGTATATTTCACAAAATACACACTCCTTAGAAACTTCTTTCCAATCCTGTCTAGAAACCCATTCCATTCTCCAAGGGGTAAAGATTTGGTCCATGCGTGGCAGTATGTCAGAGACGCCTTTAGTCTATCTCTCTTTGACTCTCTATTTCGTTGTTATTTCGCATCCATCTTTTGTCACAATTACCGTATGCTCTGCTTGACTCACTAGTTTGTCTTTTTGCTCTCTTAAAACAGGGTAGCCTCTGATGATTCTTGCCATTTTTAATCTCTGCAAAGAAATTTTTCCCTGTGATTCTTCAACCCATCTAGCAGCAAAAGGAAGGGTCTTATATCTATCTTCAATCAACCCTACGAGTTCTCTCGACCTCCTTCCCCTAACTGGGCGTTTTTGAATTAAAGAAAATATCTCTTCTTTTCCACCTTCCGTTACTTTCCCGCTCCCCTCTGTTGCAAAAGGTTCAATTGCTACAACATCTCCCAATTTCAATTCCACTCCCGTTTCGACAGCACAATTAGGGATATTTGGACCTATATGCGCATCGTACTTCCCCACCCCATGGCCAGAAAGATTGATTATCGAATTGTATCCCATACTATCAATTTTCGATTCTATTACTTCTCCTATTTTCCCAACATTCACACCCGGTTCTATCAGACTCAACGCAGCTTCTAGTGCCCCCTCTGAAGCCTCTACGAGTTTTGGATTACCTGATAGATCCACAGTTTTGGCAGCATCCGCAATCCACCCATCGACATGGACCCCTATGTCCAAGCAGATCATTTCTTCTCCAAATTTAGTTTTTTCAGCCATACCTGGAGTCGAGTGTGACGCTTCTTCATTTATACTTATGTTTACTGGAAATGCTGGTTCCCCTCCCAACTCTCGAATTTTTCCTTCTGCAAATTCTGCCACTTCCAAATGAGTCACACCCACCTCAATCATCTTTACAGCTTCTAAAAGTGTATCTGCAAGAATTTTCCCCGCAGCACGGTGCTTTTCATATTTTTCAGATTTAAGATCTACTTCTTCCACAACTCAATTCCTATATATTTTCCATAATTATCCGCAAGCTTATACTTCGTCTTTACCAACTAAAACAGCATTCACTTGACCAGTTTGTCCAGGTCTAGATGTAACTCTTGCCCTTCCCTCACTAGTATCTATTATTGCACCTTTGGTGATCACATTACGACGAACGTAATTCAAGTTAGCCGCATTCGAAACTACATTTTCTATTGTGGCTACTATTGATTTCTTCCCATCCGATACAGTGACCTTGTCAATAGACAAAGCTCGAATTTTTTTCGCTTTACTTCTTGAATTGAACACTTGTTTTCGTGTTTCTCCAATATTCGTATTTGATGGCAGCTGACCAAGTTCTGATTTTCTCTTTTTTCGGAAAGAACTCAGCCGCCCACCTGTCCGTTTTCTCTTAGAACGGCCTTGAAACTGCATACAACAATCGAATCCCGCGATGTATTAAAATGAAGCGGTCGGAATTTTTGATCAATTAATAAAAATACTTGCACAATATCTCCTCACTCCGATTCCACAATCTTCTCCCCTATTCGCCTCCTGTCCGATATGTTTCTAATGTGTGACGTACATTGTATCTTTAATGACTTTCTTTGAATCGCTCGCCAATCGGATCAATTCTATAGGCAGCATATTGTGCATAGGTCTCGATCCAGATCCTGCTTACATTCCTTCTCACCTTCAAGACGAAGACCTACCTAGTTGGAGTTTCAACCGGCGTATTATTGACGCAACCTGTTCTTACGCGGCTGCATATAAACCAAATGCAGCTTATTACGAGAATTCGGATGGATGGGATTCTTTAGTAGAAACAATAGCCTATGCTCATGGAAAAGGTGTTCCCGTCATTTTAGATGCAAAGAGGGCTGACATAGGAAACACTGCACACCAATATGCAAAATTACTCGATATGGCAGATGCAATAACTGCAAATCCATATATGGGTATTGATTCTCTTAGTCCATTTTTATCTAGATCTGACGCAGGTATCTTCATATTATGCCGAACCTCCAATCCTGGCGGATCAGATCTACAAAATCTAAAATTATCCTCTGGAATGCATCTCTATGAACACGTCGCTCTACTTGCAGACAGCTGGAATGAGCATGGAAACGTTGGCCTCGTAGTTGGTGCAACCAATCCTGATGAATTACAACGCGTAAGAACTCTCACTCCCGATCTTCCCTTCCTTGTACCTGGAATTGGGGTCCAGAAAGGAGATACAAAATCCGCTGCAAAATATTGTCTATCTTCTAGTAATGCAGGACTAGTTAGTGCTTCTAGAAGTATTATTTTTGCAGGAGACGGGGATACTTTTGATAAATCCGCCGCAGAAGCAGCAAAACGAGCTAGAAACTTACTAAATCAATTCCTAAATTAGCTTCTGCATTCATGGATAGTGCACCAACGCGTTCGAATCTCTGACTTCCTTCAAATTCTTGTAACCCGCTACCCCAATAGTACTCTCCAATTCTGCAAGTAGATTCCCAATTATTTCATAGACTCCCTGCTCTCCAGCAAGTGTTAGACCATATGCGTAGGGGCGACCAACCTGAACGGCTGTTGCACCTAGTGCCAACGCTTTGAATATATCTGCCCCTGTCCTAACCCCGCTATCGAATAAAACTGGAATCTCTCCATCCACTATCTCGGAAATTTTTCCTAGCGCACCAGCGGCACCAATTGCCCCATCAATCCTTCTCCCCCCGTGCGAAGACACTACCATTCCATCTACTCCTATATCCAATGCCATTTTTGCATCTTCTGGATGTAGTACTCCTTTTAATACAATTGGAATATTTACGACTTCTCTAAGTTTCTCAATACCCTCCCATGTAAGACTAGCATTATATTTATATTTAGATTTTATTAATTGAGTTGTTTTTTCATCAGCAGAATCCCAATTATCAACCTCAATTCCTAACGCATCTGCTACTACTGGGTCTGAAAGAAATATGGCCTTAGGAGCATCTTTATCTGTGGACCATTCGCTATTCACGCTGTAATTGGTCTCCATAGATCTCGGCTGCCATGCGCCCCGTTGACCATCTAGTGTGATGAAAATAGCATCATATCCTGCCCTTTCCGCTCTAGATGCAAAACTTGCCGTCACTTCCCACTCATTTATCCAGTATAGTTGAAAAAATTTAGACATATCCGCCATAACTTCCGCAACCATTTCTAGAGGTGTAGATGACCAAGTGCTCAATGTTATTGGGACATTTTGCCTACTCGCCGCCCTCGCGGTACCCAATTCCCCATCTTGGTGGTACATCCGTTGTGACCCTATTGGTGCAAGTATTAGTGGAGTTGGAAGTTTCTTCCCAAATAGCTCAACTCCCATATCTATTTTTGAGACATCTCTCAATATTCGAGGAACAATTTGATACCGATCAAGTTCTCTTCTATTAGAAGCCATCGTTTGTTCTGCCCCTGCGCCACCCGACGTATATTCATATGGTCCCGACTGAAGCTTCTTCTTTGCTTCCTGTTCTAACTCCTGAAAACCTATTGGAATCGATTTCTCGCCACCCGAAATCTCTTTCCTTCTTTTCTTATAAAATCCTCCTTTTTCTGAATCAGTATCGTTCATTATTATTTTTTGTATTTACAACATATATATCCCTCCCTCTCAAAAAGTACTATTGATGAAGCCCAATCCTATCTCCAATCGATACTTATATCTGATTCTGATTTTTTTTGGGATGTCATTTTTTGTTTTGGCATCTCAACAATCCGCTGACAACTTAGGTAGATTTTTGAACATCGTCGGATTTATTTTTGCCATTTTGGCATATCTAGATATGAGATATTTAAGCAATCGACACAATATTACCTTTAATCTAAAAATCCTAAACCATGTTATTCCAGAACCCCTTCTCCACTCTATCTATTGTATCTCTATATTTCTATATCCGCCAGTCATTCTCGCATATGTCATTCACCGAAGGACCATATTGTCTAAATAATTAATGGACTTCCACCCTCTCCATGCGAAAGCCGGGATTCGAACCCGGGTTGTGACCTTGGCAAGGTCACGTGATCCCACTACACTACTATCGCCAGTAGCAAATGTCAATTTTGTTATACATAAAAAGCTTACGAAGGATGTTTCTGATTCTCCCCCCCTCTCCTAAAACTCCTAAAACAAATTTCATAGTTCTCTCAAACCTGCCTTAAAATAGTATTTCCATGCGACTGCGGCACATGGCGTGTACCAAAGCGCCACCCTTATACGGGCGGAGATCAGAAAATATCGCTACAGTCTAGTGGTATGATAACTAAGACGATGCAATGACTCGAACAGTTCTCATACCTTCTTCGCTCACCCGGGAAACTGAGAACATGCGAATGGCGACTCTGAAAATAGGCTATATAGCCCGCGCGGCTGCCATTTTCAACATAGATCGCATTTGCATCTTTCCAGATCCCCCCGGTGAAGGCGATTTAGGTATGGAATTTATCAGCACCGTTCTGGGATACGCTGTGACTCCTCCATATCTTCGTAAGGAAATATGGGGGCAGCGCCCAGAATTGGCTTACGCTGGAGTCCTACCACCTCTTAGAATTTTACCACGGGCCGGCTCTGGATCAGAAGATTCAGAGTCGTTAAGACAAGGAATAGTGACCCAGGTCGGACCTGATAATCGCGTTTGGGTAATTTGTGGACTACAAAACCCCATTTCTCTCACAATACCTCCTAATATGGATATTGTAGATGGACAACGCGTTTCTGTCAGAGTCTCTTCCAAAAAACCGGTTCGGGCCCGACTATTAACCGATTCTCCGTCGAGAATTTTAGTCGAAACCGCCGATCTAGAATCTGCACTTCAACGCGATGATGCAGGAATTAGAATCGCTGCATCCCGACACGGAAAATTACTCCAAGATAAGGACATTACTGGACTTATTACTCGAGTAAATGAGAAGGGAATGACAGTTGCATTTGGGGCTCCCGGCAGGGGTTTGCCAACAATTCTTGGGTTAAGCCCCAAAGAAACACTTGGGCCACACAATAGTGGTTCTAAATTTGATTGTTGGCTCAATACAATTCCAAACCAAACCAGTGAAACGGTGCGAACTGAAGAAGCAATGATAGCTTCTCTTGCATTACTTTCACTCTAAAAATACAACCAACCATGGGCAGAACACACAGACCTCGAAAAGGTTCACTCGCATTTGGCCCCCGAAAACGTGCGGCGGATCACGTCCCGCGATTTAATTCGTGGCCAGAAAGCGATAGCGAGCCGGGGCTCCAAGGTTTTGCGGGATACAAAGCCGGGATGACTCATATAATTGCAACAAACGACCAACAACATTCTCCTCTTTTTGAAATGGAACAAACCGTTCCTGTAACTCTTGTTGAAACTCCTCCTATGCATGCGATCGCCGTTCGGGCATATGAACAAACTCCTTATGGACTCTATCCTTTAACAGAAGCCTGGGTGGGCAATTACCATGAAACATTAAGTAGATCTCTTCCTCTACCCAAACAATCCAAGTTAGACGAAACGGAGAAATCGCTAAGAGAATTATCCGATCAAGATGAAATCGCAGATATAAGAATGATAACCCATACTGTTCCTTCTTCTATATCTGGGGTCCCTAAGAAAAAACCAGATTTAATGGAGACAAGAGTTGGAGGGGGATCCATATCTGAACGATTAGATTTTGCACTTAACCTCTTACGAGACGGAGGTGTCCACAACGTAGGTGATATTTTCTCAGAAGGCGATTATCTCGACGTAGCAGGAATTACAAAAGGAAAAGGTACACAAGGACCTGTCAAACGTTGGGGAGTTCAAAAACGAAAAGGAAAACACTATCGCCAAGGATACAAACGACGAATCGGAAACCTTGGACCTTGGAACCCTTCACGCGTTCGATCCACTGTACCTCAACAGGGCCAAACTGGTTATCATCAACGCACAGAATATAACAAACGTCTTCTCTCTATAGGGGAGGCCGACGAGGCATCCGTATCCGGCGGATTCTTGGGCTATGGTGAGGTCAATGGGCCACATGTACTCGTACATGGTTCCCTACCTGGACCGCAAAAACGTTTATTGAGATTCCGGCGGGCAATTCGACCAAACAGACCCAACTCACCCGTTGAAATCACCCACATTTCCACAGCATCAAATCAAGGATAATATATTATGAAAGCTACACTATTCAATCTTAAAGGAACCAAAGAAGGAACCGTAGACCTTCCTTCTGCCTTCGACACACCTTACCGTCCAGATTTGATTCAAAAAGCAGTAGTTGCATCCCAAGCAAACCGAAAACAGCCTTATGGTTCAGATCCATTTGCTGGGAAAAGAACTTCTGCAGAGTCTTTAGGTACTGGACGCGGACTTGCACAAGTCCCCCGGGCCAATGGACGGGGAAGAAGATCACCAAACACTAACAGTGGCCGAAGATGCCATCCTCCCAAATCTACCAAATCTTATTCTTTAAAAATCAACGAAAAAGAACGAAGGCTAGCAATTCGGAGTGCTATCGCAGCAACAGCAAATGCAGATCTAGTCCGTTCTAGAGGGCATCATTTCGACGACAAAGTTGTTTTGCCGATCGTGATAACTGACGATGTTTCGGATTTAACAAAAACAAAAGATATCGTCGAAGTCTTCAATAACATTGGAATTTCTCCCGATCTAGATCGATCTGCTTCACCAAAAGTCCGTGCAGGAAGAGGAAAAACTAGAGGTAGGAAGTACAAACGTTCCAAATCAATCTTGTTGGTCACTTCTGGCAAAGTACTTTTGGCCGCACGAAATGTACCTGGTGTCGATGCAGTCACTGCTAGCGAAGTCAACACAGAAGACCTAGCACCTGGAACTCATGCCGGGAGACTGACAATATGGACTGAAAGCGCTATCAAAGAGGTAGAAAACAAATGAGTGTTTTACATTATCCACTCATAACTGAGAAAACAATGGACTCCATTGACTTCGAAAATAAATTAGTATTCATAGTCGATCTTAGTGCTTCCAAACCTGAAATTAAACAAGCAGTTCAAGATCATTATGGTGTATCTGTCACCAAAGTAAATACTCAGATAACAATGAAAGGAATCAAAAAAGCAACAGTACAATTATCCGCAGAAGACGACGCGCAAGACGTAATCTCTAGAGTGGGGGTATTCTAACTATGGGACGCAGAATCCAAGGACAAAGACGCGGGAGAGCCGGGACTTCTGGTAGCTCCACTTTTAAAGCACCTTCTCACAAATATAAAGCAAATCTTACCCACAAGGCCACTCCATCAGATTCTGATACCGTCAAAGGGACTGTAATCGAAATAGAACACGATCCTGCTAGAAGTGCCCCTGTTGCACTTGTAGATTTCAATGATGGTGACCGTCGCTATGTCCTGGCACCCGAAGGCATTGCAGTTGGAGATTCCATCGCAATTGGAATCTCTGCAGAAATAAAACCAGGAAATACTTTACCCCTCTCGGAAATACCCGAAGGTCTTCCAGTTTGTAACATAGAAGCAAGGCCCGGGGACGGTGGAAAATTCGTTAGATCTAGTGGAGTAAGCGCTACCTTGATCAGCCACGATGTTCATGCGGCAATGGTCAAATTACCTTCTGGTAAACTCAAACGTTTAAATCCTAGATGCCGTGCAACAATTGGTGTTGTAGCTGGCGGTGGGCGTACCGAAAAACCATTCGTCAAAGCGGGGAAGAAATTCCATAAAATGCGTGTTAGAGGCACGAAATACCCTCGTGTGAGGGGAGTTGCAATGAACGCATGCGATCATCCGTTTGGAGGCGGTGGAAGGCAACACCCCGGCCGTCCAAAAAGTGTAGCAAGAGGCGCTCCACCTGGACGAAAAGTTGGTGCAATAGCTTCTAGAAGAACTGGCAGAGGTGGTTCTCGATGAATAAAAAGGTAGATTACCTAACTGGCCAAGAAGGAGAATTCACATATCGTGGGTATACAACTGAACAGTTACAAGCTCTTAGTATTGAAGAATTAGCAGAATTACTCCCTGCAAGAGCCCGAAGAACCCTTAAACGGGGACTTTCAACTGAGCATGAAAAACTACGTGAAAAAGCAAGTAAGAAAGATCCTGTATCCACTGCGAGCCAACCTATACGAACACATATTCGTGACATGCCCGTTCTGCCCGAATTCATCGGACTGACATTCGCTGTTTACAATGGACAAAGCTTCAAACGTGTGAAAATTGAGGAAGACATGCTAGGATATTATCTTGGAGAATTCCAACTAACTCGAAATAGAGTCAAACATGGACAAGCTGGTGTAGGTGCAACCCGTTCCTCAAAATTCGTACCACTTAAATAAAATCATGGGAATCAATTACTCCGTACAATCCGACCAAAATACTACAGCTAGGGCGATAATCCGTAACCAAGATATAAGTCCTAAACACTCCCGAGAAATATCTCGGGCAATTAAAGGAAAAACCACTTCCGATGCTATATCTTATTTAGAAGATGTAATAGATCTAAAACGATCTATTCCCTTCCGAACTCACAATGCTGGAGTAGGACATCGAAAAGATATAATTGGTTGGGATGCTGGAAGGTATCCCCAAAAAGCCTCCCGTGCATTCTTAAAATTATTAACTAACGCTATGGGGAATGCAGACAACAAAGGTCTAGATTCACCCTCTATGAAGATAGTACATGTTGCAGCACATAAAGTTGGAGTCCGACGTGGCAGAAAACCCAGGGCGTTTGGCCGTGCCACCCCTTGGAACACAACACTGGTAGACGTTGAACTAATTTTGGAGGCTGATTCTTAGATGGCAGATGAACACCAATTCATACAAAAAGGATTGAAAAATTCTCAAATAAATGAGTATCTACAGACTACACTTCAACGTGCAGGATATGGGGGAATGGAAATAGCCAAAACTCCCATGGGGACTCAAATAGTACTCAAAGCAGAAAAACCTGGGATGGTAATTGGAAAAAGTGGTAAAAAAATACGTGAGATAACCGCAGCCCTCAAAGCCAATTTCGCCCTTGACGATCCTCAAATAGACGTACAAGAAATCCACGAACCCGATCTTAACGCGCAAATAGTTGCTGATAGATTAGCAAACGCCCTCGAACGTGGCTGGTACTTCCGAAAAGCAGGTCATACGACCGTAGACCGAATCATGGCTTCGGGAGCGTTAGGCGCCGAAATTGTTTTATCAGGAAAAGTCACCGGGTCACGTGGCAGGGTTGAAAAATTCAACCGCGGATATATCAAACATAATGGTGAACCTGCTCAAGAAATAGTTGACCGTGGCCAGTCCGTGGCAATACTCAAACTAGGTACTATTGGAGTAAATGTAAAAATCATTCCCCCTGGTGCCAAACTACCTGATGACTTTTTCATCCTTGATACAATACCTGGGGAAGAAGAATCATCCGGAGAAGAATCAGGTCCAGAAACTGAGGCAATAGACGATCTGTTGGCCCCAACATCCGAATCGGCAGAACTGCCTTCTGATACCGAAGCCGCTCTAGATATGGAAGAAATAATAGTAGAAGAGCCAGAACCATCCCTTCAAAACGAAGAAATAAATCTTAAACTAACAGATCTCCCAGGCGTTGGTCCATCAAAAGCCCAAGCACTCG
>CAWVSQ010000004.1:0-11849 GCA_963933005.1 uncultured euryarchaeote | reverse complement strand
AACTACCCCTGGGATATCTGAAATTTCTTTGCTTAATATTAATGGAGATGCTATCTCCCCGAAATCACAGTCAAGAAGAATATTTCCATTTTCAGTTGAGACCGGACCATCCTTTCTAACTGAATACCGCAGCTCAGGGTTCCCACCCATACCTCTGATCCTAGATGAGACAATAGTCCTTGCAGAAAATAGTACTTCAACTGGAACTGTTTTATTTAAAACCTCCGAAACTTTGGTAGAGTCCACCGCAACTATGAATTTATCTGCAGCAGAAGCTACAATTTTCTCTCTTGTGTGCGCCGCACCACCCCCTTTGACCAAATCAAAACCAGAGACTTGGTCTGCCCCATCAATAGCAATGTCAATCCGATCCACTTCTGATAATCTTATCAATGGGATTCCTACTTCTTCTGCCAATTGACTAGATTGGAATGATGTTGATACTCCTTGAATATCTAATCCTTGTTTGACAGCTTCACCAAGTGCTTGTATGGCATATAATGCCGTGCTACCTGTCCCCAGACCTACAATATCCCCTTCTAAGACCATGGAAGCCGCACTCTCTCCTGATAATCTCTTTTCTTCTTCCGATCCACTAACAGATTTGCTAAACACATCTCTAGTTGGATCATAAGTATATCTCATGCCTTATGATTTTATGGAATACCTGTCAAGGTAAACCTTTACCGCGTCTGGCTTATACAACAGATCTATTTCTCTAGATCTCCCTCTCCCTTCTACCGGTTTATATGTCGCCGTTATTATCCCCACTTCATCGAGTTTATTTACTATTTCTGAGTATCTAGTATAGCCCAACCCTGTCTGTTCATGGAATGCCTCATAAACGTCACCTGCCCTCTCCCCTGAATAATCCACCAACACATGAAGTAGTCCCCTCTCAGAATCCGTGAGATTCCGAATACTCCGTGATAGATGCACATATTTTGCAGACTCGTACGCCTTGTCCACATCTTCAATACTAACCTTTCGCGATGCACGCATTTCTGCATTAAGGCCAGCACGTCTTAACAAATCTATGCCCACTCTCAAATCTCCCTTCCCCGCTGTCAATGTAGCAGCATAATTCAACACCTCTTCTGAAACAACATCTTCATAAAATCCTCTCTTTACTCTAGTTTCTAGGATGTCAAAAATTTCTGCAAAACCATATTGAGGGAAATAAACCTCTTCCGGCCGAAACACACTCTGAACACGAGAATCAAGCCTAGTTATGGCTTCTAAAGCAGGATCTGAAGATATGATTATCACACCAATACGGGCACCTTCCTGCACTTCATGGGCACGTAATAATGAATACAGGGTGTCTGAAGCTTCTTTCTCATAAAACAAATAATTCACATCATCTAATGCTACTATCAGTGTCTCATCATTTTCCACTATTCTTTCTGTAACCTGCCTGAATAATTTCTTAAATGAAATCCCACTGGAAGGTGGCTCATATGAAAAAACAGATTCAAACAACCGTGAAAAAACGGAATAACGTGTAGAATCAACTTGACAATTAATCTGCACCGTTTTTATCTTTGGATAAAGCTCTAATTCATCAAATAAAAATTTGATAGATGTTGTTTTACCCGTCCCCGGTGGACCCTGGGCATACACACTCAATGGCCTTGATTTTCTAATTGCTGGACGCAGTGCAAACGTAAAAGTTTCCATCTGATTTTCCCGATGAGAAAACTTTTCTGGCATATGGTCCACTTCAAATATTTGTTCATCTCTAAAAACCGATTCATCCCACGACAACATATCTTTCGAAGCGCTGTCTTTCATCACTTTCACTTCACTCTTGTGGTTATTTAACCTTTGCATCCATTTTCAAACTTACCCTCTAAACTCTACAACTATTCTTTATGATTTCACCCACCATTCTATCTCAACTTAGTACAAACACAGGGCAATGAATTTTTACATCATCCCTCTGATTTAATACTATGCACACAAAGCTGATTGAAAAAAAGATTAATTCAATTCAAGCAGCATTAATCCCAAAAGACCGTGTTTTAGTTTCTTTTTCTGGAGGTGTGGACTCTAGCGTAGTTGCTGCCATAGCCCACGAGGCACTAGGCGAAAATGCAATAGCATGCACTGCGAAAAGCGAAACTCTTCCAAAATCCGAACTCCTAGATTCAATTAGCATTGCCGAAGAAATAGGAATCCAACATGAAATAATCAATTTCTCAGAGCTTGACAATCCCGATTTTGTATTAAATGATAGTTTCAGGTGTTATCACTGTCAACACATGCGATTTGAAAAAATGTATGAATTCGCTAGAGAATTGGGCATTGCAACCGTGTGCGACGGAACTAATGCCTCCGATCTAAACGCAACCCATAGACCTGGGCTTCGTGCAATAAGAGAACTCGAAGTCTTCTCCCCCCTCCTTGAATTCGACGTAACAAAAGAAGGAGTCCGTGACATAGCCCGTTTTTATGATTTATCTGTGGCAGAAAAACCATCAATGGCCTGCCTCTCCTCTAGAATCCCCACCGGAATCTTAGTCACTTCTCAACGATTGGCACGTGTAGAGCAAGCAGAATCTATTATATATGCTCTGGGATTTTCACAAGTCCGCGTAAGAGATCACAATGGAGTCGCCCGAATCGAAGTTGGACAACACGAATTGGACCGTTCAAAAGATCCTATTTTCAGAAAAAAAGCCGAAGAATCTCTACTAAATATAGGGTTCAATGAGGTCATCATAGATCCCTCCGGGTATAGAACTGGGGGGGCAAATTCCCTACCAAAAAAAAATAACTCTTAGAGTGGATTTAATTAAGGTGCCTCCCGCGATTCAGTAGAAACCTTTTTTTTCAACCGTATAGTTTCTAAGGTGCAGCGCGATAGGATAGCCAGGATATTCCGCCGGGCTCATAACCCGGAGATCGGTGATTCAAATTCACCTCGCGCTATAATTATAGGGCCTATTCTTTTCCAGCCCATTTCGCTAGTAACAGCGTCCCTTCAAACAATCCCACCATCGTAAGAGCCACAATTAAAGGGGCCATACCTGTTGGGTCTGGACTAAAAATAAAAGAAAGTCCCAAGAATCCTCCCCAAAATAAAATTCTTCTTTTTACTAACCACTTTCTAGTCACAATTCTCATCAATAAAGCAAGCATAACAAAAATAGGTATCTGAAACACGATCGCTAGATACCCCATCAATACCAATATGAGATTAAACGTTTGCCCCAACCCAAACCCAATTGTTGCTATACCCTCTGAATAGTATAAAAAATACGTAAATATAACGGGCAAAATGATGAAATAAGCAAAACTAACCCCTACCAATGCAAGCACTAAACTTGTCGGTATGGCGGCTAAGTAATATCGACGCTCATGTTCATAGAGTCCCGGACGCATGAATACATATGTTTGCCATACTCCGATGGGTAGTGCAATTATCAATCCAACTAAACTGGCCACTTTAAATTCTGTGAATTTGAGTTCCAATATCCCATACAATCTAGGCCTTGTAACCTCACTTACTGGAAGTATAGAGTCCCATAAGAAATTAATGGCAGTATCTGCAAAAGGAAATGTAATAACACTAACTAACCCTGCAACTCCAACCACCACAGCTAATCTTTTTATCAATTCTCCTATGTGATCTACTATCGGCAATTCCCTGTCGCCTTTTGGTCCTTTTTTCTCACCAATGAATTTTTCTTGTGGCACATCCCGAACCGCTTCTTTAATCCTCGAAGCAAGACCTTCGTTAACCCCCGAAACGACAGAGAGATCACTTTCATTTGCAGATTGCAACGCCTCAATAGTACCGAAACCCGCATCTTCAAGCGCTTGAGCTTTAATTTTCCCAATACCAGGTATGTCTATCAATTTCATTTCATTAAAGGAACTTGTCCATCTACACGATCCTTAAGCGGGGTAACTGGTATAGATCTTTTTGTAGAGGCGCACACCGATAAGGTTGTGCTCAAGAAAGAAAATATCACAATAAGATGAGTGTCAGCGACTTGATAAACCCAGATGCGCGCCGAACATTCGATAAAGGCAGGAAAACAGCATCAGATATGCTGACAGCTGCCAAATCGAAACTACGCCGTGTGTTTATAGTTTTTGTCGTTTTCCTATTGGCCACCATCTATGCAATGCGTTTATGGATTTGGCCCAGTTTAAAACAAGATTTACTCACTCGTGGGGCGGATGTAATTGTATTAACACCCTTTGATGTTATCTTGTTGCAAGCAAAACTTGGCATTCTTATCGGTATCATTTTTTGTATCCCATTTTTCCTCTACTATTCCCGAGACGCTCTCAAAGAACGTGGAATATATCCTCAAACGGACATAGCCATCTGGAAATTAATTGGAATGGGACTTCTTTCCACATTTCTCTTTTTCGGAGGCATCGCATATTCTTATAGAATTTTCTTCCCATTAATGTTTGATTTTTTGGCCTACAATGCAGTAAGTGCAGGCCTATCACCTACATATTCTATCGTAGAATGGACTCAGTTCATCTTCGTCCTTGGGTTCGCGTTCGGTCTCGCGGCACAGCTGCCACTTGTCATGACCACTCTATCTTATACTGAGATCATTCCTTACGAAACATTCAGAGACAAGTGGAAATACGCAGTTTTAGGAATGTTTGCATTCGGGGCTATATTTTCTCCACCCGATCCATTTACCCAAATCATGTGGGCTGCACCTCTAGTTGTTCTATATGGATTTAGTTTGTATTTGTCAAAAGTTGCCGTTTCATTCCGTAGAGGTAAAGATAGCATTGATTTAATTAAAACTGCACAAATTCACTTCAAAACCATCTTAATTACAATAATCATAACTGGAGTTTTGAGTTATTGGTTATCTACCACTGGGGTAACTCAAATTCTCACTTTGATGGATTCACTCCAAAACTATATAACTAGTACGCCCTCAAATTCCCTCAATCAATCTTGGCAAGTTAGTATCATCCCACCTTCAGCATTCGCCGTGTTACTCAGTTTTATCGCTGGAATCATAGTATTGTTATATCATTCTATACCCGAATTAGAATCTAGAATTACATTTGGAGACCCCACCGCAATCGATTTAGAATCTCTAGATATTGAAGGCCTCCAAATGGCACCACCTGAGGCACTCCTTCAATTGACAGAAGAAAAAGGCCTCCAAATGGCCTCCCGGGCAATCGAAGTGGGGGATGCAGAAAGGGCCCAGGCCATTTTACGAGCAGTAGACTCTGCCAAACAAATGCGCGCTGTAGATATGCTATATCATTTCGACGAAGATGAGTGGAATCGAATGAAGAGAGAAAGGATAGACGAGAAGAGAAAAAGAAAGTTCGAAGGATCTTTTAAACGAGCAACTGCGGGGATTGTGAGTTCAGTCTCGGAGAAGGAAGTCGGAGAAGAAGAAATCGGAGGATATGCCTACGATATAGCATTCTTATTCGACACTTTGAGATCTAAAACCTTCAGAATTTTTGGAGTATTCATAACTGTATTGATAAGTGTTTTTACCTTCCTCTACATGGGCGGAATTGGAAAAATAAAAAACGATTTCCTCCGCCGACTCCCCGATATAGTCCAACCAGAAGAAGTTAGTATCATAACTCTTCATCCTGTAGAGGCACTCATTTTTGAAATTAAAATTGCAACCTTGTTGGGTCTTGTTGCAACATTACCCTGCGCACTCTACTACATGTGGCCTGCCCTCAAGAAACGTGGCATAATTAAGGGCGATCGAAACGTAGCATTTAGTTGGGCTGGGGCTATCACCCTTGGACTTCTTTTCGGCAGTACGTTGGGTTACCTCTATGTCGCCCCAGCTTTTGTTTCATATTTTGTTTATGACGCAGTTCGTGCCAATATGCTTGTAACTTACCGGGTCTCCAATTTCTTTTGGCTTATTTTCTTTTGCACTGTTGGAATTGGACTTTGGATAGATATTATTGTAACAATGATAATGTTCCATAGAGCAAAACTCATTTCTTATACCACTATGTACAAAAATTGGCGCACTGCGACTGTTGGAATTCTAGTTCTCTCCGCTGTATTTACCCCCCCTAGTGTTGTAACCATGGTTCTAGTTACATTTCCCATCATGATTGCATATGGAATTGGATTGGTAATCTTATGGTTCTATGATAAATTAAAACCATTTGACATTCCCTCCTAATCCTACCATACCCTTTCATTTTAATACTCAAACCACTCTAAAAACTAATATGAAAACCAAAGCTTCTACCATTCTTTCTTCAAAAATAATCTCCGAAGAAATCATCCGTATAGGTTTAATCGCACTGTTTATAACTGGTCTTTTGACAGCACAACTAACCGCAGTAAAAATTCTCGAATTGCCACTATCTTTTTTGAACTTCGGAACATTAGCTATAGTCCCCGCTGGAGTCTTAGCGTATGCAATCACTTTTTTCGCATCTGATTGTTACGCCGAGTTATATGGCAAACAATCGGCAAGAACAGTCGTAGCTGTCGCATTCGTAATGAATATTTTAATGCTTCTCCTGATCTGGATCTCAATCAAAGCCCCCGGATCCGAAGCAGGCGTTTCTCCTGAATTATTTGCAACAGTATTGGGCCCCTCCTCAAATGTAGTCTTAGCCAGTTTGGCTGCCTATTTAATCAGTCAAAATTTAGATATCTGGATATTTGATTCTATCCGAGAGAAGACCCAAGGTAGTAAACTTTGGTTAAGAAACATAGGTTCTACTACAATTAGCCAATTAATAGACACAATCATTTTTATAACTTTAACATTTTCAATTTTACCTTCACTTCTTGGAATTGGAATTGAATTACCTTTCTCCATTCTCTTACAACTCATGGTGGGTCAATATTTCATTAAAGTTTTAATCGCTCTCGCAGACACTCCTCTTATTTATGGATTCTTCTACTATGTAAAAAAAGAAAATTTAATACCTAGTTAATCTCTTTCTTCACTTCACTCACACAGCTCGCAAATCCAAATTTTAGTCTCACTTCATCGATTTTTATATTCCACGATTCTCCTATTTTAGAACCGGGTACAAAAACAGTATACCCTTGTATATTTGCGATCCCATCCCCTCTTTTACCTTCTCCTACTATTTCGACCATCATTCTTTCTCCAACTTTAATTGGGGCAGTCAACCTCCCTTTGCAAATTATATACACCTCTGCAGATTCTTTTCGAGACGCACGTGGGTTAAAAACTTTAACAGTCTCAAATTCTTGATTAAGATCTTGTAAGAATTCATCAATATCTGTCCCATAAAACGCCTTCACAACAAAATTTCCCCCATGACAAAGAATATCCAAAGCACACTCAAGGGCCTGCCTACCTAAATAAATTGATCTAGCTTGATCTAGTGAATATTCTCCTGTTATGTTCGGTGCCAAGTCAGATAGAACAACATCTATTGGACCTCCATTCCCCAATTTTTTCTTACTTTTTCTTTTACCCTTATCTTCAAGAATCGATTTAATTTTTTCTTTTGTTGTTCCCTTTGTTATATCCCCTCTTATCGTGATGACATCTTCTAATGGTTCTATTTTTTGCATATCTACTCCAATCACTATTCCCGTTTTTGATAGCTCTATAGCAACTTGTAACCACCCCCCTGGAGCAGCACCTATGTCCACGATAGAATCATTTCTTTTTATGACACTGTGAAATTCATTTATCTGTTTAAGTTTATACGACGCCCTCGATCGATACCCTTCAACTTTTGCTTTGTTGTAGTAAAAATCTTTTCGAGGCATTATATATTAACTATACAATTCATGTTGATACAATCTTCGTTCCCCCTCATCGCAAAACTGCCTATAAAAATCATCTAAAGTTGCCCCCCATCGGAACAGATGTCTTTTTATCCTGCCTATTCTTACCGAATTCAATAATGTTCAGCGCTACTATCGACGCAAAAATTCTACAAGAGGCAATCGGATCTGCAAAAGTACTGGTAGACGAATGTAAATTACGTCTCGATAGTGACTGTTTTCGAATCAGAGCTGTCGATCCTGCAAACGTAGGAATGGTAGATCTTGAACTTTCTCCCTCCGCATTTGTATCATACGAATCCGATGGGGTGGTATTGGGGATAAATTTATCTCGATTATCTGATATAACAAATATAGCCCGATCCGACGAAAACATCGATCTAGACTTCGATGAAGAAACTCAAAAATTGACCATTAGGGCAGGGGGATTGCAATACACATTATCTTTAATCGATCCAGCCTCCATCCGAAAAGAACCCGATCTACCAGATTTAGATCTACCTGCACAAGTTGTGATAGAAGGTAGAAACTTAGATCAAGGAATCAAAGCTGCGGATATGGTTTCTGATCACATAGCTCTAGGTGTGGATCCCGATTCCGCAACCTTCTATATACGTGCAAAAGGCGACACAGACAATGTCCAATTGGAATTAAAACAAGATGAAGTAATTAGTCTACAACCCGCATTAGCACATTCTCTATTTTCCCTAGATTATTTCAAGGATATGAACAAGGCAATACCCAAGTCCACCCCTGTGACATTATCGATCGGAGAAGAGTATCCTATCCAAATTAATTTCCCAATTGCAGATGGAAACGGCAAAGTAACATATTTACTTGCCCCTAGAATCCAAAGCGACTAGACCTATCCCAAATCTATTTTTAAACATTGGATTTTCTCCCTCTATTATATGGCAACTTAGCAAGGACTACTATCAATGGAATGAACACGATCGCCCCCACTATAAACGGAGACCAAATAGCAATAGTGTATAATACCGCCATAAATGGGGGTCCCATTGTCCTTCCAAGACTCCCTGAACTTTGAAAAACCCCAAACGAAACACCTTGTGCATCTTCGCTAGCTGCAAATGAAATTAATGTCGATAACGCTACATGGAAACAAGCGTTTGCAACAGCAAGTAATCCTAACACCACTAAAAGACTAATTAGTCCTGGATTTATTGAATTTTCATTTGACATGACCGAACAAAAAGGTAACAATACCATAGAAAGCATCAACCCAATCGACGAAAAAATAGCTACATTTATTGGGGAGTATTTCTCGATGAGTTTTGGACTTATCAAACCATGCGAAACCGCACTTATGACTCCAATATATGTAAGAACCATTCCCGCCGCAAAAGCACCATATCCATACACATCAGCAATAAAAGGTATGAACATAACTGTAACTCCTGAAAAAGCAATCGCACCACCTAGCGAAACAATAACTACACCCCTAATCGAATAATTCCTTAGAGGTTCTAAGATATCTTCGAGAGTATTCTTCCGTTTTTCCACAGCTCTGGCCCGATTAGATTCTGGAAGATACAAAATACATAGGATCATACCCACCAAACTCAATAAACCAGCACCAAAACTAGGCAGTGAATAAGGAGTTATCGGAATTATCGCAGGAAGTATAGAATCAACAATTTCAATCACATAATCTGCAGCTAAAAATCCACCTATAGCTGGACCTATTATGAATCCCACCGAGAAAGCCGCCCCAATATAACCCAAATATTTGGCCCTTTCCTTTTCTGTAGTAACATCTGCAATATACGCATTAGCTGTAGAAATATTTCCTCCCATTGCCCCGGCAAACATACGGGCCAAAAATAATATCATCAAACCCCCTGTTATACTATAGGATCCGATCTCTTCTGCAATCCCAAAAAAAACCCATGCTATGGAACTCCCTAATAATGAGATCGTCAAAACAGGGCGTCTTCCCCATGTATCTGATAACCTACCGAGAAATGGTGCCGATATAAATTGCATCAACGAATATGATGCCGCCAACAACCCAATTGCAATATCACTAACACCAAAACTTCTAACATAAAATGGCAAGACTGGTATGATTATTCCAAAACCAATTAGATCTAACAATATAACGAAAAAAACTATCGATAATGCCCTCTTTGGGTTAGAGATATCTCTACTCCTTTCTAGTAGTTTCATCCCATCCTCTCAATTACTCTCTTCGCAGCTTGTGCCTTTTCCATCCATCCATATCCCCCCTCGTACACGTGTCTTTTATTAACTATCACTTCTTTTGGGGTCGGTTCTCCGAATCCCCCCCTATCCCAACTGCCACTTCGAACAAGCCATTGAGTTACTTTTTCTTGTGTTTCTTCCCAAGAAAATCCAACCATTTTATGCCACGCCAACATAGAAAAAAGAGCATTATCATGGCACCCTGGATAACTCCCCTTTTCATATATTGTTCTCATAGGTTCGGATACTGGTTCTGAGATCCTATCTGCTCTCTCTGCAGGAGTTAGCAATCTAATCTTGCCCAATTCACCCTGCTCGACACGCTGCTCTCTTGTCAAAGTGAACATTATTGAAGAATGGAGATTTTTCCATTCTGTTTGGATTTTACTCACCATTTCTTTCTGCGTACTTGGATCCACCAAAATCAAAGAAATAATGTCGATATATGCCTTTTCAATCTCATCCCTGGGATACAATTCGAATTTACATTCTGGAGCGTGCATACTACTCCTAGTTCGGCATCCTGGACAGGGATATGCAAAAAGCATAGGTATGCTATTATACCTTGACCTAGGGTTTAGACACATCGATACGTAGAGAATGTAAAAAACCATAGAAACACATAAACATCACCGGACAGGTTTATCCTGGACGCAGTTCGAGAGCCTAGTGAATGGAAATTCTACATGCAAAATATCCGTTTCTATCCTCTGCAAAAGAGAGCGTAGCGGATTCTGGGTTTGATTTAATCTCCACTATACAAACCAACCAAACAATCGTAAACCGCGCCCTAGAACGTATTTTGTGCGCTATAGAGGAAGGCTCAATAGGCCCCGAACATAGAAATGCAACAGTAGAACTTTTATCTTATCCTCTCGCCCGTATCCTAGTTTCTTTAGTAGACGAGCCTGGACTAACTCATCGCTATTCCTGGGCAGAATCACAAACTGCCATCTCCCGTTTCCAAAGCGACCTTGAAAACAAAACCGAACTAAAAAGTATTAGTCCCGCCCGCCTGTCTCTAAAAACACTACTAGATGAATTACAAGTCACAAAAAATATCTCCCAACAAGATGACATATTTTCAGTTTCAGTCGAAACTTATCTCTCCTTTGTATCTTATTTACCTGGCGCAAGTTGGAAACTAGTATTCCAAGCACTTTCTCGAGGAAAAATACATGTCGATGAATTTGAATTATATAAACTCTTGGGGGTTGGAATCTTTCGACAAATAAAAAGTGATCTTCCTCTCAAAGTACCCAAAGAAGCAGAAAAATTATTACAAACTCAATTAAAATCCATCCACAATTACATTGATGAAATTGACCTCGAAATAGAATTAGCCCCCGTTTCCATCGATTTTTTTCCACCTTGCATGGTGCATCTATTACAACGAATAGAATCCAACGAACGGCTCAATCCACCATCTTTGTTTTCATTGACCTCTTTCCTTATTTCTACCCAAACAAATCCCCAAGACATTTTTGATTATCTAACTAACAATTCTTTCCACCCATCTTTGATTCAATCCGCCATGGATTATCTCCAAGATAAAGATGGAGGTCCTCTATACCCCCCACCATCTTGTGCAACAATGCAAGCCTATGGTGACTGTGTTAATATGGATGACATTTGCCAAACAATATCCCACCCTCTTCAATACCCTTCCAAAAAACAATCTTAGAATTTTAATTACTCTTCTATTTTCGAAAGCAAATATCCCGTTCCCATCATCGCAAATATAAACACAACTAGCACTACGATTATCCATAATGTCGCTTCTTGTATAGGGTATTTACTTCCAATATATACGATTGCCACTACGAAGAGACCTGACCAGACCACCGAAGCGATTATC
>CAWVSQ010000003.1:0-13155 GCA_963933005.1 uncultured euryarchaeote | reverse complement strand
GATTATTTGCAAAACAATTTTGATTTCCCCGATTCTTTCCTCGCTACCATTCATAAAGTAATCTCTAACCATATCTACGAAGGTAATCTGTCCAATCTATCCCTCGAAGAAAGGTGTCTAATCGAAGCAGATATGATTGATAAAATTGGAGCCAATGGATCTGCACTTCTGCTTCTGAGAATGGGATATGATTCACGTCCATCTTCTCATATTTCAGAAACATTACAAAAAGTCATTTCCCGTGGAAAAGAAACTTTATCTAGAGTCACAAGTGATACTGCATATTCTATCGCATACCAGCGAATTCAACGGGCAACATGGCTAAAAGAATGGATAGAAGAAGAAACCCCTGGAGCATTTGAACTATCCCATAAATAACATCGAAACTGATTTCATTAAAAATATACTGCCAAACACTGCTAGTACCATAGAGCTCGCCAAAGAAATAAACCGGAAAATCTGTTCATTCTTCTTACCTGCAATTATCAACACTGTTGGAAAAATCAAGATCCATATAAGTATGCCAAAAAATATCCCTATTATCACCTCTGTACTCTGTAATTGAATTTCCCACCCTGTAATCTCGCCCATTATCTCTGCTATAGTTCTCATTCCTTTATTCTGGAATAAAGCTGCGGACATCCCTGCCCAAAAAGCCACTTGCCATGGATTTGTCACTCCCAACCCTATTGCTTTTAAAAACCCATTTTTATTGTTCGCTTTCACCTCCCATTTGATTTTATTTTTACCATCTCGAAATAATCTATATGCAAAAACTAGCATGACAATTCCCCCAATTCCTATTAGTATTCCCTGTAACCAATCCCTCGAAGTTATAACCGTAATCACTCCCATGTAAGCCAACAAAAGTAGAACCATATCTGACGCCATTGCCCCAAAACCAGTCTGAACTCCTGCATTCCATCCCTTGTTTATACTTTCATCTGCAATTATTGCGTTCATTGGACCCGGGGGCGCAGCCAGAACCAATCCAAATAATATTCCTACTATTATTCCATCTATCATCTTCTCCCACCTTCTTCAAATTTTTTTAACGTGTATGGACATTGATACCTCTTTTGGTAAGCTATGTTTCCCTCTCTTATTACTCACCGTAATCATCCCAAATGGGGCCACATGTTCAACTTTCACTTTTTCTCCTGGTATTATCCCTATCTCTGCCAGATATTGCAATTCCTCACTATCCCTAGTGCGTGGAGAATTCTCAGAGCCGATGTAGTTTTCCTTCACTCTCTCTATCACTACCAGGTCTCCAGGACTGTGTTCTCCCAATTTTGTAGTCTCATCTTTGGCAATGGATGCCAGATCCGCACTTGGTATTGGCGCACCATAAAGGCCGAATTTTGGATTCCCAAGCGCATTCGCAATCCTGCGCTCCAATTCTTCCGAGATGTGATGTTCTAACACATCTGCTTCTTCATGCACCTCTGACCAATCATAGCCTAGAAACTCTACAAGGTATGTTTCTATCAGTCTGTGATGGCGTAATACTTCTAGTGCAATCGTTTCTCCTTTCTTAGTAAGAGTTGCACCCTTATATTTTTCATATTTTATAAATTTCTTTTCCCCAAGTCTGACCAGCATACTTGTTACAGTTGGTGCACTCACTCCCACTTTCTCGGAAAGCTCAGAAGTCGATACAGATTCTCCACTTTCTCGATTAATTAGATAAATACTTTTTAAATAATCTTGCATCGATTCGCTAGCTTCTTCTCGCATTACTTATATTTATTAGATCTATCTAAACATATATTTTTTGGTACTTCTAAATCTATAATCTAACCCGTCTAATTCTTCACAAACAATAAACTTCTTTCACTTAATTAGGTCAAAGGAGTTGGATTTTTATCTCCCTGGTAATGCTCTTCTGTGTAATATTTCAACCAAGCATCTCCTGTAAGGAAACTTTCTGGAATGTCTTCTTCTTTGGCATCAGCACTTATTTTTATCCAACCTTCTCCTTCTTCAGTTCTCCATGAATAGGATGTTTTCCCAAGAGCTATGTAAACTTCACTTTTCCCAGGATTATCTCCCCTAAGTTGGAATATTGCGGCCGACAATGTAGTTTCATCGTTATAATCATTCTCTTGGTATCTACAAATGGAATTCAAACCCGGTCCATTCTTCACATCTATTGATAAATCTCTCATAGTTTCTACTGTAACATTCCCCTCATTGGCCTCTAGCACTTCCATGACCCTCTCATATCTGCAATAACTCGAAGGTATCTCTTCTCTTGGTCTTGCAAGGTGACTAAGAATTTCAAATTTATTTGCCCTCCCTATTACACCATTCTCGATCCACTCTGCAGCCATATTCGTAAATTCACCCTCAAGAATTATTGTTCTTTTGGCATCTGCAATATCTATACTGCCTGGAGATGACATCGGATCTGACAACAGCAATGGAGCTATTACTTGTGCAGCTTCAATGGCTGTATCCCCTTGGATAAGTCCTTGGCGCATAAATTCACCCCTAGATGCAGCTGCCCACTCCTTTGCACTTTTGCCCTCTTCATCAAATGTAATGGTTCTAGATATATTCGAACCTATTGCAACACCTTTGCTATTTATTCCCATTTTAACCGCTGTGGAACCAGCTGCAGCAACCATTATAACACTTTTTCCATCTTCATGTTCTTCAACCCGAACAACATTCACTTGTTGGTTCTCATAACAGTTTTCACCTGTAAATTCGCTAGATCCTTTTTTATCTGATTGTTTAAAGAAAATAGTTTCTCCCGATGCAGACGCATCACCTGCGGCAATAGCAACAGTACACCCATCTGGAGATATGTTTTCCCCAAATAAATTAAATGCCAATAGATCTGGATAAGGAACTTTTGATGCCCGAGCCATCCCCTTTATCTCCATTCTAGTTAACTTAGATAATCTCTGAGAATTATTACTAACCTCTTCAAGGATATCTTGTTTAGAAATCCCCCTGTCGGCAGCAGAAACCCAAAAGTTTCTCAAATTTTGGTTAATTGCTCCACTAAGCATTTTTCCTCTTTTCAGCCCTATCTTTTCTGCATCTCTTCGATTCATGTAATCTGACATTTTGAAAATATTATTATTTTAATTATTTATAGATCTCGATTTTTATTTATCTATAATTTTTGTATTCTCCGAGCGGTTCCGTTAGTTTTCTTGGAGAGTTCCAAGGCATACTATCTACGTCAACAAGAGTTCCGTACCCTCTTTCACCAACTACTTCTCCGTTCTCATATACCACACTACCTCTAACTACAGTCATTGTAGCTTTACCTGTGAATGTTTCACCATGCCATGGGGTTGCTGTATTCCTCGAATGGAGGTTTTTCCTATCTAATGTCCATGTTTCATCCAAATCGAAAATAGTGAAATCAGCATCAGTTCCAATTTTGAGCGATCCTTTTTCTGGATACATCCCCCATATTTCTGCAGGCCTTTTACTGTGCATTTCAACCCATTTCTCTAAAGTGAGCTTACCCTGATTTACAAAAGTGAGCATTGCACTTACTTCAGCTTCTAACCCCACGAAACCAGAAATAACATTCCATGTGTTCTGGAATGGATCTTCCATTCCTTTTTCTTCATCTGTATGTGGAGAATGATCTGTAGCTATGCAGTCAATACCGCCGCCATGAATCCCAATTTCCCAAAGCATGTCCTGCTCGGTCTGGTCTCTAATGGGCGGTTGAATTCGAGCAACATTCCCTTTCTCTCGCATGACTTCTTCATTCCACCAAAGATAATGCGGCATAGTTTCAGCTGTTACATTAATGCCTCTCTTCTTAGCGTCAAGTACTTGTTGAGCACCAGATCCAGAAGCCAAATGGAATTCATGTATCGGGCATCCCGTATGCTCAGAAAACAATATAGTTCTTGCAACAGCTTCTCTTTCACACACAGGTGGTCTAGACAATGAATGGTCTATTGGTTCATTCCTACCTTCTGCTCTAAATTGTGCTTCATAGTGTTTTAGGATCTCGTCATCTTCTTCGTGGAATCCTAACCGTTTCCCAGTTTTTGCGATTGCATGCATCGCATCAAGAAGTTCCCCATCGTTTGGAGGTGGAATTGCTCCAATTGTTGTTCCTAAAAATACTTTGTATCCAACACATCCTGCTTCATTCAATTCATTAACCGATTTAGCATTCGCGTTATCGGATGTTATTACACAGTATGATTGAAAATCAACATAAGCTTTCTCCTCTCCCAATTTAAACTTCAAAAGTAGGTTCTCAGCAGTGTCAATTACGGGTATGCAATTTGGCATTCCTATGACTGTGGTCACTCCTCCTGCTGCTGCAGCTTGAGTTGCAGTTCCCCAGTCTTCTTTATATTCCAGTCCAGGTTCTCGATTGTGAATATGGCAATCTATGATGCCCGGGGATAGATATTTCCCCGTAGCATCAATTTCTCTACTGCCACTTGGGAGTGCATCCGACGCAGCTACTGCTACTATTTTTCCGTCTTTTGCAGCTACTCCCGCATTCTCCATCAATCCATCTGGAGTTACTATCGTACAATTCTTAATTACAAGATCTGCTTGCATTATACCTTATAAATTCCTTTTGTGGCCGGTTATATTCATCGAAACAAATATGCTCGATTTGACATTTGAATAGCTTTTTCACAGTTGGCTAGCGTAATGGTATTTATGAGATCTAGCAATTGGATTCGTACATCGTTAATCCTCTTAATAACCTTGATGTTGATCATCCCCGCTCCAGTCCTCGCATCAGCTCAGGGAAACCCTAGTATAAGTATATTTTTACCCGAAGATAGAGTATCACCTGGCGAAGAAGCAACTCTTTCTTTTTCTATACTTAATGGCGGCGAAATAAGTGTTGGTGGAGGCGCAAGCGCCGAATCCCGAGTCACAACCGCAAGAGATGTAAAACTAACCCTTTCTCCTGGCACCGCTCCCATTCAGGTTCTGACAGGAACCGTTCCTGTTGGAAATGTAGCTGAAGGTGAAAGTGACCCCGTTCCTGTCAAAATTTCTGTCAACGAAAATGCCTCTCCTGGGACTTATCCCATTTCTGTGGAAGTTGAATATATATACACTTCTTTAATCTCAACGGGGGATGCAGACAGTCCTGGACATTACCAGAAAACAAAAACCGTAACTCAGAATATCAATTTAATAATCGAACCCAAACCATCGTTTGAGATCGACGAAATCAACTTGGGACCAGTTCTTGATGGATATGGTCCTCTCAATGTGATCCTCAGTAATGATGGCAGCGAAAGTGCCAAGGATGCCATTTTAACCATAACTTCTGAATCATCCCAGCTCACTTTTAGTGGTGCTCAAGGCTCTAAAAGTGTGAGCGCATTTGTTGGTGATATGTCCCCTGGAGGCTCCTATCCCATCTCATTCGAAGCTCAACTATCTAAAGGATCAATGGGAATAGTACATCCTATCTCACTCTCCATATCTTATACGGACGAATTTGGGGAACTTCAACAATCAAAATCGATTAAATCAGGAGTCTCTCCACTATCTGATTCTGGAAGATTTTCTGTAACATCTAACCCCACTAATCTGTCTTTAGACCAAGCTGCTGATATCTCCTTTACTATCACTAATAACGGCAAAGATTCCGTTTCTGATGCAAGAGTATTCTTACAATCGACAGATCCGAAACTCTCATTCGGCGGTTCTCAAATTGCTGAATCTGTGATTGGAAATTGGCCCTCTTCCTCCTCCAAAATAGTTTCTTTCAAAGGCAATCTTGGACAAGACTCCAATGTAAGACCGTACCCTGTTATTGTAGAGGTCATCTATAAATCCAGCAATAATTCTGATAGGACATCTTACCCAGTAACCGTTGGGGTAACTCCTCTTGGAGAACAGTCCTTCTCAGTCAATGATGTTTCCACCAAGCTATCTGTCGGAAGCGAAGGTGATCTAAGTGCAACCTTAGTCAACGACGGTCCTCAATCAGTTGAAAATGCTGTGATTGTTTTCACATCCGACCTTCAGACTATTTCTTCCCTCGAAGAAGAATATGCTGTCGGAAGTCTTTCTGCTGGGGATTCTAAGGCCTTTAAATTTTCATTGGACGTGAGTGAATCTGCAGACGAAGGCCAAAGACAAATCTCACTTTCTGTACGTTATCGAGACTCTGATGGGAAATCTCATGTTTCCGACCCAATCGATGTTATCCTCACTGTATCCCCCGAGTTAGATGTATTCGAAGTTTCACCCGTCAGTTCAACTTTCTCCCCCGGAGGAAATGGATTATTGGTACTGAAAGTTACTAACGTCGACGATGAAACCCTCACTGATATCTCTGCAAAGGTATTCCCAGAGAGTCCCATAACTGCAGGAGATGATACTGCATTTATACCGCAACTATCTGCTGGGGAAAGCACGGAAATAGTATTTGATATCTCCCTCTCGCCTGCGGCTTTGGATAAAATCTATCCACTAGATTTAGATTTCCAATATGACACAAACTCTGGAGAAACTCTACTATCTGATACCTATCAAGTACCCGTCGAAGTTGATTCCTCTGCGAATGGTGGCCAAAGCACTATCTCTACCTTCTTACTTCCTGTGGGGATTCTCATAGCTGTAGTAGCTGGAGGGGTCTATTTCTATCGAAGACGTCAGAATTCCCAAGTAGAAAAATAAGTGACCTAAAATGGATCTCCAACCATATGTAGAACCAATAGTCGATTTAATCACGTCTCGTACGAAGACAATAATCGTTTTATTTTTAGTCCTATCTGTAATTTTCACGGCAGGTCTAGGAAATATTTCTACAGAATCAGGAACAGAACAATTCACAACCGATCTGCCCTCTGAAAAAGCTCTGCAAGAAATAAACCAAGAATTTACTCCACGTTTCGCTGTTGATCAAACGACTAATACTGGAAGTACTCAACTCATTCAAGTAAGTACGAATGTATTGTCCAAACAATCGCTCTTGCGGATGTTAGAACTCCTCTATGAGATAGATCAAAACAACGATCTCCGCGTAGTTAGCACCTCTAGCGTAGCCCAAATAGTCGCCACATCCATCGACCCATCCGCACAAACACTCCGAAAACAAATCTACGTAATCGAACAAACTCCTCCTTCGAAAATCAAATCCACGCTCCGATCTACCAATGAGAATTTCCCCCTATCTGGCCTTCTCAGCAACGACTACAACGAAGGATCTATGACTGCTAGTTCTACGATAGGTGTCGTAGTCCATTCTTTGCCTTCCTCCGCACAGTCTGCCCAACAGAGTTCTGGAACTAGTGGAACTGACCCTTTAACGGATATGCAAGTTAGCATACAAGAAGTCGCTTCTATTGGCGGCGATGTAAGGGTGTTTGGATCTGGTATATTTTCAAGTGAATTCGGAAACGTTATTGGTGATACAATGATCATCGTAACTCCTGCAGCAATCCTATTTATAATTCTATTTTTGATATATGCATATAGAGATTTAGTCGATCTATTGCTAGGGATTTTGTCATTATTTATGGCAATTATTTGGACATTCGGATTCATGGGAATTGCAAATATACCATTCAGTCAAATGCTCATTGCAGTCCCTCCTATTCTCCTCGCTCTGGGTGTTGATTTTGGTATCCACGCAATCAATCGTTATCGCGAAGAAAAAAATGATGAAACTAGTGTAAACGAAGCAGCATCCCGTATGCTTAGACAAATTCTCATCGCGTTTTTCATAGTCACTGCAACCACTATAATTGGATTTTTATCAAATCTGACTAGTGCTCTCGCACCCATCAAAGACTTCGGGGTAGTTGCTAGTATTGGTATTGTTTTTACATTTTTAATTTTTGGAATATTCCTCCCTGCCGCAAAAATACACCTAGATCAATTCCGGGGCCAAAAACAACGCCCGAAGACACCCCTTGGCGTAGAGGGGTCTTTCTTAGGTCGCTTATTAAAAATAGGCACATTGATCGCCAAAAAAGCCCCTGTCATCTTTTTAATTTTTGTTATCATCGTCTCTGGGTTCTCGCTCAACTACGCTACTGGAATTGATACCACTTTTACAGTTGAAAATTTCTTACCTCCTGAAAAATCTGCTTCTTATTTGATGATTCTCCCCGAACCTTTCAAACCAGGTGAATACTCTTCCGTTGGTACTCTTAATTATCTAACCGACAATTTCGGCGAGTCTCAAGGGGGTTCTGTAACTTTGTTCGTAGAGGCCCCTATGCGTGATGATAGTGCTTTAGAATCCATCTACAAACTCAGTCAAAATCCCCCTGATACCTTTGCGACAGAAAATAGAGTTGCTGTCTCTAACAGTATCTTAACTGTCATCCAAAATACTGCAGCAAATTCTCCTGAATTTGCTAGACTAGTATCTAAAAATGATAGAAATGGAAATGGAGTCCCTGATAAAAATCTTGATGACATATACGAAGCTTTGTTCTCTTCCCAGTCCTCCCGTGGAGATGCACTTAGATACTTATCTGAGGATCGTCGTAGCACTCTAATCATCTATTCGCTCAAGGCCGGGGCCAATACTGAAGAAGCTGCTTTAGATGGTAAAATATTGGCAGAAGGACAAAGATATTCTGCAATTTCCACCGGTGAAACTGTAGTCCTAGAAGACGTGGTAGAGTTGCTACTTCAATCTGCCATAAAAAGTCTTTTAGTCGCCCTATCTCTCACTGCAGTTTTCCTGGTTTTTCTATACTGGCTACTAGATCGTCGCCCATTGCTAGGTTTGATCAACGTGTTCCCTATTGTAGTCACAGTGGCATTAGTGGGCGGAAGCATGCGCTTGGCTGGACTCTCTTTCGACGCTTTTACAGCAACTGTGCTGGCTTTAACCGTTGGACTCGGGGTCGATTATTCCGTACATATCGTGCATAGATTCGTCGATGAATATGACTCAAGTAACGATCTTTTTGGATCCCTCAATAGAACCTTGCAAGGAACTGGTGGTGCCCTCACTGGGAGTATGCTCACAACAGTGTTTGGTATTGGTGCACTCTACCTCGCCGTTTTCCCTGCTATTGGTTCTTTTGGACTTCTCACCGCACTAAGCGTCTTGTATGCCTATCTTTCCTCTATTATTGTTCTACCTTCTGTACTTGCACTTTGGACAAAAATAGCATAGTCCTTCATCTGCAGTTCCAGGAAGGTGGATTTAATAGTATAGACCCCTGCGTTCGGTTATGGAGCGTGCAGACGTAGCTGTCATTGGAGGTGGTCCTGCTGGAGCCATAGCAGCAAAATCAGCAGCATCTCATGGTGCAAAGACGATCTTATTCGAAAAAGGCGTCCCCCGTGAGGATAGGAAAAATATTGGACCCGATTCCACTGACGCAGCTGGAATTCTAGACTATTGGGTCGATTTAATGCAACTCGACCCTTCAACATTCCCCGAAGGCATTCTTCTTCGGCATCTCGACTGCGCCGAATTCATATCCCCTTCGGAAAGTGTTTGTTTGTATAAGACTGGAATCAAATCTTCATATCCTCATTTTGGATATACTTATAATCGAACTATGTTTGACGATTGGATGCTCGAAAATGCCAGTTCCGCAGGGGCAGATTGTCGAATTGGAGATACTGTTCGCGAAGTAGTAATCTCAAAAACAGGTCCACATGAATTAATCTTAAGAAGTGGAGAGTCTCTTTTAGCAACTAATCTAATTTTATCCGACGGGCCGCAACGAAGCATCACTCTAGGTGTGTTGGACCAATTCCTTCCACCTGGGGTGGCCACAAAAGCACTTGGAACTACGACCGCAAATCATATCGCTTACCAAGAATACCGAGAAATGCCAAAAGATTTATTCGAACCAAATAAGATTAAATTTTGGTGGGGGCACATACCCGGACACACAGCATATCCTTGGATCTTTCCAAACGAAGGCAACACTGCTAGAATCGGCATTACTATGCCAATCGGAATGGACATAGACGCCCTATCTAATCGAAATTCTTACTTGTTGCTTCAACCCGAAGACACCCAAATACCACGATGCAGCGATTACATAGAACGCCTTCTTTCATTTGTTTATCCAGATTTAGATTTATCTGATTTTCCCCTTGTGAAACAAAAGGGAAAACGAAAAGGAACCGAAACCTATCCTATCTCTTCTACCCGTCCAATAGATTCTCCAGTCCACGCCAATATAGCCATCACCGGTGGTGCTATGGGGGCGACATCTGCTTTCCACGAAGGCGGCGCACACGTCGCCATTCGAACCGGACAAATAGCTGGAACACTTGCAGCCCATGGATCCTTGAAACAATACAATACCCAATGGAAAAGTGCAATTGGAACTGAAATCCGCAGAAACGTTGCATTTGCCAATCTTGTTCGTGGATTTAGTCCAAATGATTGGGACAATGTATTCCGAGTAACCAATAGAGTTCTAGATGGAGATGATACCAGCTCCGCCATGTCTGCGCTCCGAAGAGCAGGCTTTGGGGGGTTCAAACTTTTAAGTGCCTATAAAAAAGAAAAATTCACACTCCGAAATGGACGTTATGTACAAATAGCCGAATCAGATTACTCTTCTATCTGATATTTATTTAACATGAATAAACCTCCTAAAAAAAAGATTTCTGCTACCTCTAATTCTATGTTGGATTTATACACTCACTATGGACGAACTCATCATTTCCACATTTTTTGTGGAATAATTGGAACTCTTCTAGGGCGCTTTTCAGGCCTATTACCTGCATTTTTTCTAGGCTTAGCAATTGATTTAATTTTCTTTGATCAGGGCATCCCTTCTTCTTATATATTCTCTTCTCAGCTCGAATCATTTTCCCCATCTTCAACTCTTATACTTTTTTCTGGAATAATTGCACTATCATTTTTTCTTGGAGCAATTTCCATGTGGATCGGAGACCGGGGTTGGAATGCATTTGCTCAAGAAATTCAACATACACTTAGGATAGATGCGTACGATGCTCTCCAAAACTTATCAATGAATTTTTTCGAGGATTCTAGAACTGGGGAGTTATTGAGCATCATTAACAACGATGTCAATCAACTAGAAGATTTTCTTAGTACTAGTTTTAGCGACGCACTTAGACTTGTAGTGATGGTCATCGGGGTGGGTTTTATACTATTTTTACTAAATCCAGAACTCACCATTGTGGCTATGTTTCCAGTTCCCATAATTGCAATTTTAGCCTACCTATTTGTTAGGAATATCCATCCAAAATACGTCGCAATGAGATCCAGCGTTGGGGGACTGACTTCGAGATTAGAAGACAATCTTAGTGGTATTGAGGTAATTAACACAGAATCTACCAAACCCTATGAAAGAAGTAGGGTATCCGATTCTTCATCTGAGTATTACAACACCAATTGGGCTGCAATTTCCACCCGAATAAAATTCTTCCCCCTAGTGACTATAATTACTGGAATTGGATTTGTATTAACTTTCACCGTAGGTGGGCTCTGGGTTCTCTCTGGTCCGCCTCTAGGCTTCAGTCGTCCCCTGACCCCTGGAACTTTTGTAACTTTCGTCATTTACGTCCAACAATTCGTTTGGCCAATCGCTCAATTTGGACAAATAGTTAATACCTATCAGCGTGCCAAAGCATCTAACTCCCGTATATTTGATCTGCTAAACCAATCCTCTTCTATTGTAGAATCACCCGAAGCAGTTGATTTTTCACCACTCAATGTGACTCTCAATTTTAATCAGGTTTCTTTTCGCTACCCCTCTCTTGAAAACTATGTTTTAAAAGACATTTCTTTCAAATTAAAAAAAGGAGAAACATTGGGTGTAGTTGGGGCTTCTGGAAGTGGAAAAACCACCCTCGTGAAACTTCTTGCACGTTTATACGATGTTGATGAAGGATCAATATGTATTGAAGATCGAAATATTCAAGAAATGACCTTATCTAGTCTCCGAAAATCTATCGCATATGTTAGCCAAGATAGTTATCTCTTCTCTGGAACTCTCCGTGAAAACATAAAATATGGGCAAAATGATGTCCCCGAACAACAGATAATTAAAGCGGCTAAAACTGCACAAATTCACGAGTTTATTTCCACTTTACCGGATGGCTATGACACCACAATTGGAGAACGTGGAGTGACCCTGTCTGGGGGCCAAAGACAACGAGTAGCATTAGCCCGGGCATTGGTGAAACAATCTCCAATTTTTGTCATCGATGAGGCAACTCGATATCTTGACACGGAAACCGAATCTAACATCCGAGAAAGTTTATCTAATTCTTCTTCCAACCGAATTACAATTGTAATTTCGCACCGCCTTTCTTCAATCTATAACTCCGACAAAATCATAGTGCTAGAAGATGGAAAAATAACTACAATTGGGACCCACGAAGATTTATTACAAAACAGCCCTACTTATGCTTCTCTCTGGAAAAGTCAATCAACTTCATCTTGAAATTAATTATTCTTATGCCAATCCTATTCAGGCAAAAGACAACAGTGTCAATAGTATAGCCCCAATTACCACAATACTTGCCCCCATCACCAACTTAAGAGTAACTCTCTCCAATCTCTGTAAGAATAAGAACGATATCCCTGCGACCAATAATGGACTAGTCTGCATTATTGGAAAAACAATAGTCACTGGACCCGACGATATCGCAATGAAATATGCTATCAAAAATCCTGTGTTTCCCATGGCAGCAACCACCATCCACCGCCAACGCGAATCTCTCATGGCAGACAACTTTGGCAATTTACCACTCCACCAAAGATATGCAAAGAAAACAATCGCACCTGTCGTAGCCTTGAGTGCCAACCCAACTAATATGGGAGTCCCTTCTTCCAATCCCATCTTATTGAAAACAGGATCAAGGGCATAGAAAAAAGAGGCCAATAATGTAATCATGAAACCTTTCCAAGATACTTTAAATTTTTCTTTATTAGCTGCAATTTCAACAGATACTAGCGCAACTCCTGCAAATATCATCAGTATCCCTATGATATTTCCTAATGACAATGTTTCACCTAGTATTATAACTGCAGCAATTGCGGCAATTACTGGATTTGATGCTTTTATCGGTTCTGCTCTACTCGCACCGATATACCGGATCCCTTCGTAATATAATGATCTAGCCAACACAGTCCCGACTATTCCTGCAACAATGAATGCACCTATTGAACGAGACGTTAGCCCATGATTGGGATAGTGAATCGCAAATGCGAGAGGG
>CAWVSQ010000002.1:0-13476 GCA_963933005.1 uncultured euryarchaeote | reverse complement strand
GAGTCCTAGAGGGACAAAAAATGGTTCTGAAGGGGGGGTTCCTCTATACGAGATAGAAGACATTCCATCGGAAGTTTCGGTGGTTTTGATCATGGACAGATCGTGTATACCAATAGATCCTTTTGCCCTAGCCCTGCCGATTGTGTCGTGAAGTTTCTCTTGTAATTGAATAAGGGATTTCAAAATGGAATCATCTAGTTTGATCCCACGGACTATGGCACCAGTGACATAGGGGCGTGTGTGGAGAATGGGGTGGTGTAAAGAAATGGTCCAAGTAGGAGGATTGAGAGGGGGGGTGAAAATGCCCCGGTCTCGGCCATAGTAATATCTCAAAGATCGTGCAATTCCTTCGGTGGAGAGTCTATCTAGCCTGTCGGGTGCGAACTCTAATTGGAAATTTCCATCTTCATCTTCTCCGTCGAATTCAAGACCCAAATTAAATAGATCTTCTTTTAATTTTTCATCGGTGGTGTCCACGCCAGTCATTTTTCTTAAAAGATTTGGGTGAAGAGTTACAACGGGCATTAGTAAGATACCTCCGTGGATCGCAATAATTGTAAATCACATAGAGTTCCGTGGACATCTCGTATATCTTCGAATCCGTACATTAACATTAAGAGTCGCTCGAGGGCTAGTCCCCAAGCCATGACATCACAAGTAACTCCAAGGGGACGTAATACCTCGTCGCGGAAAAGACCGGAGTTGCCTATTTCGATCAGTTTTCCCGTCCGCGGGTGCTCTCCGAAAAGTTCGAAGCTTGGTTCGGTGTAGGGGTTGTAATGTGGTTTGAATTTAAGATTGGTTATTCCAAATTGTCGGTAAAATTCTGTGAAAGTGCCCATGAGATCTCTAACCGATAAATTTTCTGCCATGACCCACCCTTCAATCTGGAAAAATTCAAGTAAATGAGTAGGGTCTAATGTGTCGTTTCTGTATACTTTTTCCACGGAGAAAAATCTTTGAGGTGGTTCGAGAGGGCCTATTGCTTGTCCTGAAAGGTATCGCATAGATAGAGAAGTTGTATGGCCTCGGAGATCGACTCCGAGTGCAACATCTTCCGACCATGGAGAATGATAACCGTCTCCATCAGTTCCAATTCCATTTATATGAGCACTTTGTACTTTTTTGACTAGATCGGGGGGTAAATTTTGTGCGGGAGGTACTGAAAGTGCAAATTGATCCCAATGTGTTCTTGCAGGGTGATCTTGTGGCATGAACAAACAATCATTGATCCAAAATTCTGAGTCGGCGTGGGGACCTTCCATTTCTTGGAATCCCATACTGACTAGTGTATCTTTGACTTTCTCAGCGGTTTCACGGAGGATGTGTACTCTCCCTCCTATGTAAGGTGCTGCTTCGGCCTCAACGTTATATGTTGTATATTCTAGATGCTCCCAATTGCCTTGAGATAGCATCTGAGGTGTAAGGCTGGTTATGCTTTCAGATATTTGCACGCCTTTCTTGCGCTCAGAGGCTCCTTTTTTAGTTAAAATTACAGATCGTTTCGTGAGTTGGTTGATGTTTACCAACCCCCTCGATTCGAGTCTTGCCATTACGGATTGGTCAATTTCCACACCCTGATTAATGGATAGGAGAGCAATTTGTTCGGGATCTGATTGGGGGTCAAAGTCACGGGAAGCTACTATTTTTCCTTGATTGATTATTCCATAATCTTTTCGAGCATAATTTGACAGTGCCACACTGACTTCGTTTTTATCGAGAGAGGATTGATCAATGACTTTTGAAAGGTCAAATTTGGTTCCAAGTTCGCCCAACAGTCGTACGGCCTCGTAAAGTCTTAGTTCTGGTAAAGATTGTTGTGAGTAATGAGATCCTTCGTCCGTGAATGATAATTCGGAAATGGAATGGGCGGCTATTGAGATCAATCCTTGTTCTTCTAGTGCGAAGGAAGCACCGGATATATATTCTAATTTGAGGTTGGTTTCTTCGGAAATCTGATCGAATGTTTTCTCTTTAGTGGAACTTATTGTTTCGAAGACTATTTTTTGGTTTTTTGGGAGTTTTATCGTCATTTAAGAGCGTTCCTCTGGATTGGGGATATTAAAATTTAATTTTTCTAATAGTGGTTCAACTTCTTTTATTTTTTGTTGATAATCCTTTAAGAATTCTCGCATTAGATTTGCTGCTTCTTCTTTACAATCTCCACAAAGTCGGGTTCCATTTGTACATTCTTCGTAGACTCGTTTTGCGTAAGAATCGTCGTCTTGTGTTAAGAGATACGCATATAGTTCGTAGACAGGGCACTTGTCAGCTTCGCCTCCTAATTCACGTTGAAGTTTCGCAGACTCCCTACCACCGGTTGTGGACTGTTTTACTTTTTGATACCCACTTTCGGGGTCTTCGAATAAACTGATATGACTATCAGGAATAGAAGAAGACATTTTGCCCCCAGTAAGACCACTCATGAATCGATGATACAAAGACAAAGGTGGGTAGAATCCGTACCCTCCATGTTCGATCTCAAATTCTCTCACTTTGTTGTCGATCTCATCGTGAGAGGCATCGAAAACATCTATGTGTTGTTTGTATACTTGCTTGTTCTCAGGTATTCTAGATTCTAACTTTTTGAAGAGATCTGGAATGGCACGGTGATTAATTATTCTAACGCGAGGATAAAATTCCTCTTTGGAAGCCTCTTTAAGTTTGTTTGTGATGGTAGTGAGAACTTCACTTGGTTTATTTTCGTTCGTAATCCAATTTGCTACGTCATTGCAATGGAGGATGGTTTTCGTGGGGGATAACTTGTCAAACGCTGTTTTAAGATATTCGAGTTCCATTGAATCTGCCTCGAAACTTGCGTATGCCTCTGTGACAGAAAATAAACGCAAACGTGATGCTAAATCTCTGGTCAATCTTAGGTGAGGATCTTGATCGGGGCCTACGGGTATTACAGTTGGCTGTGGGTGGTCGAGTTGTGGATAAAGAATATCAGCGGCTTGTGTCAATACACTTTGTATGTGAGATATTTCTGTGTTACCAGAAAAACCATAGATGGATTGCATCTCGGAAAAATTAGTTTCGATTCCAAGCTCAAAGGCCAAGTCTCTAACTTGTTTATTTTCAGATTGTCGATAAATCTCTCCGGTTTCTAAATTGAAACCTGATGCCAAGAGAGCTAAAACATAATTCCTAGCGTGGCCATCTATTTCATCCCAGCTCAGTTTTCTTGCGGCGTGTGCTTCTAAGTCAGCTATTAATCCATATGCCTTTGCCCCTTGTTTTTGATGCCAAACAATTTCGTCGAAAACCATTTTGTGTCCAATATGAGGATCGCCGGTTGGCATGAAACCTGAAAGAACTGAAAATGGACTTTTTGAATTTATTGCTTCGAGTATAGATTGATACCCGCGATGGCCAAATATTATTCCACGGCGCATTAGATGGTGGGGGCGGGAAATATTAGGAAGAAAATGCTCGAATTTTGAGATTCCAAACTGAGTGAATAGATCGTCGTAATCTTCGATGGTTGATGACCCCCAGGGGTCAATGGAAATGTGCTTGTTGTCCTTACTAGATTTGTTATTCATGGTGTCACCCTTTCCACCAAGACCCATCGGATATTACTACTCCCGTCTACAATTGCAAAAAGTGTTCGTTTTCTAACACCTACTGCAAGGCGAACATTTAGGGATAGTTCTTTAGTTGAAAAAATATGTCCACTTTTGATGACTTTGACTAGATACTCAGAATGAAGCATGTTTTCATTGGTGTTGAAATCTTGATAAACTCGAAAATCGAATCCGAATTTAAATCCTGTTTTAGGGATCAATCCGCGTTCGCGTAAAGCTGTGTAGACAGATAGTCTGTGGTCGAATAGATCACCTTCTATGTTTCGTCCTTGGTTCAATACATCCCCATCTATAGATAAGGATCCACAATTACACAAATAAACGGCTTCGACTAGAGAGAGTTGTATATGAGGAGTATTAGGTATGTGTTGCCCAAAAAATCCATCTTTGTGAAAAACGGGATCGGGATTTTGGAGTAATACTTTATCAGTTAGTAATAGTCCATGAGAAGGAGGAGGAAGGGATTGTTTTTTTCCATTTGGATTAATTTCGGTTATGTTAAAATAAGTTAGCTCCCCTTCTTCATCTACAATTGCAAGGGCGCACCCTCCAACAAGTTCATTTTCGGGGATAGTGGAACGCTCTCCGATGACACGTAACTCGTATTTGATAACTCCTTCGGGAGGTTTGGTTCCCCGTTCGTAGACTGTGAAATCTATATTAGCACTAGAAGTATTGTTTGAAGAGCTAGTAGGAGTTAGATGAAATCCTCTAAATCGGAGATCTAGATAGGTGGAAAAGTTTGCAGAAAAATCTGGTTTCTGTGCCGATACAAATTGTATAAAATCCATTCCATCAACAGTATCGATATCTCTACGAAGTAAGAGGTGGGCAGCTTCGACTGGATCGAGTTCAATTTCGTTGCCTTTTTTTGGAACACCATATCCTCTTGAATCGTGGAAACGTTGTTTTGCGTCTTCGCCTACAACTACGACGCCATTGGATAGATGACCTTCCATATTCAGAAATATACTGCGGGGGAGAAAGCCGCTACGGTAAATGCTTATGCTGCTGATAAGATAGCATGGGCAAAACATTGGAGAATTGGTTGGAAGCAATATTTGGGAAAGGTGGCACGGTGTTTTTGGATAAAGAAATGCAGATTGTCATGCTCGCTGCTGCTGTGGGAATGGCAGGTGTATATATTGTAAGTCCTATCGCGGCAGAAGTGACTCTGATATTTGATATGCCACTGGTGAGAGCTGGAGAGCTCATAACTGCATATACAGTACCTTCCATAATTCTTGTTCCATTGATGGGGATGCTATCGGACAGAATTGGTCGGCGCCATGTCTTAGTATTTGGATTTTTTGTTTTTGGCATTGCAGGAGGTGCCATCGGATTGGTAAATGATTTTTCCACCGTTCTTGTTTTGCGGGGTATACAGGGAGTGGGTTTTGCTGCATTAATGCCAGTTAGCGTGGCGATGATAGGGGATTATTATGCAGATATTCGAGAGGCTACAGCACAAGGCGTCCGGATAGTGGGAATGCAATCTGTAGCACTTGTGGCCCCATTAGCCGCAAGTGGTCTATTGATAGTTTCATGGAGAGCCCCATTTATCCTATATTTTGTTGCTATTTTTGCGGCTTGGTGGACTTGGAGAGTACTACCACCAGATATCAAAGTTGTGCGGGGAACGGGAGGAATCTACATGTCCAGATTATACAAATCCATGATTAGGTTGGACATAGCAGCAGTGAGTGTTTCATTCGTAATTCGATTCATGATGTCTTTTGCATTTTTTGCATATGTTTCATTATTAGTTCTAGAAAAATTCCAATACGGAGCGTTCGAAGCGGGGGTGATTGTTACAAGTTATGGTATTTTAACACTTATCGGTGCGGCTCAGTCTGGTCGCCTTATGGCTAGATTTGATCCATTGGTTTTGTTAGGCATTAGTTTGCTTACAACAGGAGTTGGGCTGGCAGCTATAGGCGCATCTAGTTCGTTTACTATGTTGATGTTTGCGTTGGTTATTTTTTCAGTGGGCGCAAGTGTCAGTGCACCCATTCAAAAAAGTCTCATGGTGCGGTTTTCACCTCCAGAACTTAGAGGGGGTACTATTTCTACTGCAATGGCTGCCCAAAGTTTTGGCCAGGCAGCAGGTCCATTTTTGATGGGGGTTTTACTCTATCGTGGGACGGTTTCAATTACTTTTGTGAGAATTGGGTTGGTTTTGGGAGGGATAGGCCTAATTCTTGCATTTATTATTCGTTTTGCGAGGGTCAGAGAGACTTCTCTATTTATTTAAAGTACCTATGCGTAGGATCTCCATGGAAAAAACAAATTCGTCACCTGCGATACGGGAATTTGAATTTGAAGGGAATGTGTATAAGATAGCATCCTTGAAAGTATTGGAACAGGATGGCCTTTGTAAATTAGATAGACTTCCAGTCAGCATTCGGATTCTTCTTGAAGCTGTTTTGAGAAATGTAGATGGGGAAATAATAACTTTCGAAGATGTCGAACATGCGGCTTCGTGGGCACCTGAAACTCCTGATGTAGAAGTGCCATTCAGCCCATCTAGAGTAGTACTACAAGATCTGACAGGAGTACCTGCGGTGGTGGATTTAGCTGCCCTTAGATCAGCTGCCCTTAGAGCGGGTAAAGATCCTTCGATAGTTGAACCTGCAGTTCCGTGTGACTTGGTAATTGATCATAGTGTCCAGGTGGATTTCTTCGGATCAGAAGACGCATACGAACGCAATGTTGAGATGGAATACAAAAGAAATGGGGAACGGTATCGTGCGCTTAAGTGGGCACAACAAGCATTTTCTAGTTTTCGCGTAGTGCCTCCAGGGACGGGGATTGTACATCAAGTGAATCTAGAATATTTAGGCCAAGTTGTTCATTCACGTTTGGTGGAAAATGATTTGTGGTTGCTTCCAGATACACTTGTGGGGACCGATAGTCACACCCCTATGATTGGGGGGATTGGAGTAGTAGGATGGGGAGTGGGAGGGATTGAAGCAGAAGCTGCAATGCTCGGGCAGCCCATAACCATGAAACTTCCAGAGGTTGTTGGAGTTAGGTTGACGGGTGAATTGCCACAGGGGGCTACAGCGACAGATTTGGTTCTATACATAGTGGAAATTCTAAGAGGTGTAGGAGTGGTAGACAAATTTGTAGAATTTTTTGGTCCAGCTGTTAAGACATTGTCAGTTCCAGACAGGGCCACTATTTCGAATATGGCTCCAGAACAAGGAGCCACTATCAGTGTGTTTCCAGTGGATGAAGTTACGCTAGAATATCTTCGGTTGACTGGGAGGGATGAAGATCACATTCGGTTGGTTGAAGCATACCTAAAAGAGCAGGGATTATTTGGAGAACAAGAACCAGAATATACAAAAATCGTGGAACTTGATTTATCCACGATAGAACCTAGCCTTGCCGGGCCAAAACGTCCACAAGATAGAGTTTTACTGAACGAGATGAAGAATCATTTCGAAGAATTACTTGAATCTGAAATTGGGGAGAAGGACACATCAAAAGAAATTGTGGTAGAGTTAGAAGGAGGAAGAACTTCCTCGATTGGGCATGGTAGCGTCGTGGTGAGTGCGATTACTAGTTGTACAAATACATCAAATCCAACGGTGATGGTAGCGGCGGGACTTTTGGCCGAAAAAGCTATAAAATTGGGTCTTAAAATACCACCTCATGTTAAAACTAGTCTAGCGCCAGGGAGCAAAGTTGTTACAGAATATCTGAAAGAATCTGGTTTGCTCGTGCCACTCGAAGAACTAGGCTATCATGTAGTGGGATATGGATGTACGACATGTATTGGAAATGCAGGTCCACTGCCTGAAAGTGTAGAAGAGGCCATTGATGCGAATAGTTTGTGGGCAACAAGTGTTTTGAGTGGTAATAGAAATTTTGAAGCACGAATTCATCCTAAAATTAGAGCAAATTACCTGGCTAGTCCTCCTCTTGTTGTGGCATATGGTCTTGCAGGTAGAATGGATATCAACTTAGAGACAGATCCACTTGGGAAAGATACGGAGGGAAACCCAGTTTATTTGGCGGATATTTGGCCTAGTAATGAAGAAATAAACAAAACTGTAAGAGAGAATTTGAATCCTTCTATGTTCCAAGAAAAATATTCAGAAGTATTCTTAGGAGATGAAAAATGGGAAGCTCTCTCTGCACCAGATGGAATGAATTATGAATGGGATTCAGAATCTACATATATCCGAGAACCTCCATTTTTCCAAGAATTTTCTTCAGAGCCCCCGGGGACTAGAGATATAAAGAATGCACGTTGTTTATTAGTATTAGGAGATACTGTGACAACTGATCACATTAGTCCAGCGGGTCCATTTGGATCTAGCGTTCCTGCTGGTATTTGGCTCTCGGAACAGGGGTTATCACCATATGAATTTAATACGTATGGATCGCGCAGAGGGAATCATGAGGTGATGATGAGAGGCACCTTTGCTAATGTTAGAATCAAGAATGAATTGGCCCCGGGAACTGAGGGAGGTTATACATTGGATTTCGTTTCCCAAGAAGTTTCAAGTGTGTATGATGCAAGTAGACACTATCAAGAAGAAGAAGTTCCACTTATTGTTATTGCAGGAAAAGAATTTGGAGCAGGTTCTAGTCGGGATTGGGCGGCGAAGGGATCGGACCTATTGGGAATACGTGCGGCAATTGCAGAAAGTTATGAAAGAATATTTAGAGATAATTTAGTTGGGATGGGGATACTCCCACTTCAATTTGAAGAAGGAAAATCTCGGGCATCATTGGGCCTTGATGGCTCGGAGAAATATAGTATAATGGGGTTGGAATCAGGAGTAAAGGTTGGTCAAAAATTAAAAGTCATTGCGGAGGGTGAAGATGGGAATAAAATAGAATTCTCAGCTATAGCCCAAGTGAATACTCCCGCGGCGGTGAAATATATCGAACATGGTGGTATTTTGAACTATGTTCTTCGGAGACTTCTTGCATGAAGAGTTAAGCAAGAGTATAAAGGAAATCTAATCTGTTTTAGTAGTGGTCCCAGCGAGTAATTCTAATATTTGTAAAACTCCAGAATTTCCATCTTTTCCCATGCCATTTTCAACCATCGATTTGTATAGTTCGTGTGCCACCATTGTCTGAGGCATTGGGGATCCAAATTCTCTTCCAGAATCTACTGCGATACAGAGATCTTTATATTGGTATTCTGCGAAAAACCCGGGGGCAAAATCTCCTTTTATCATATCTGGAGCGCGGTTTGTAAGTGTCCAACAACTAGCCGCACCCTGTGAAATTGCAGAAATAACAGAATTCAAATCTACCCCGGACTTCTTTGCGAGAAGTAGCGCCTCGCTGACCCCAACCATTTGAGATGCAACGATTATTTGGTTGCAAGCTTTGGTTATTTGTCCTGCGCCATTTTTTCCACAATGGGTTATTGTGGTCCCCATTGATTGGAAGATATCCATGTGTTGATTTAGAAGGTTTGGATCTCCCCCTACCATGATAGAAAGAGAACCATTGATTGCACCTTCCTCCCCTCCGGAGATGGGGGCATCAAGTAGAGAGACACCCGAATTGCTGAGTGTTTCTGCAATCTCTACGGTGACTTTAGGAGATATTGTGGAACAATCGATGAGTATACTCCCATTATGAAATCCTTCAGCTAGACCTTCGTTTTGGAAAATTGTGTTGGAAACGGATTTTGAATTAGGCAAACAAGTGATAACTATTTGTGCATTTTCTGCGACTTCTTTTGCCGTTTTTGCAGAAGTCCCACCAGATTTAACTAATTCGTTTAATCTATGTTTAGATCGATTATAACCGATTACAGAATATCCTGCATTTAACAGATTTTTTGCCATGGGGAGGCCCATTATTCCTAAACCGACAAACCCAATTGATTGTGTCATGACGGATAACCTATCTCAAAACATAAAAGCATCCTCTTGTCGCAAATGTTACGTGAGTTCCTTACAGATAGAATTGTATGAGACTTATGGATAAAGTAATTATTGTGACAGGTGCTGCTGCAGGATTGGGAGAAGCCATGGCAACGGGTTTTGTTAAAGAAGGAGCAACAGTTATTTGCGGAGATATAGATGGGAAAGAACTAGAAAATTTGAGAGATAAGATCAAAGGAGAAGGGGAAATCGTCCCTATCATTACCAATGTGGGGAATGAAAATGATGTTAAAAGATTGATTGGAATCTCAGAAGAATTTGGGGGTGCGGACGTCCTAGTTAATAATGCGGGTGTAAAACAACTAACACTAGTGGGCGAGGAATATTCGGTTGCAGAGGTTCCTCTTGAGTTATGGGATGAAGTGATGAACACCAATTTGCGTGGTTGTTTCTTGTGTACTAGAGCGGTGCTTCCAGGTATGTTAAATAGAAAAAAAGGGAGGATAATCCATATCACATCGGGCCATGGAAAAAAAGGAAGAATCAAAAGAAGTCCATATGTTTCTTCCAAGTTTGGAGCAGAAGGTTTTCACTGGACTTTGTCGATGGAGCTGAAAGGTAAGTCCGTGGATTCATTAATATTTACACCGCCGCCAGGCGGGGTCAGAACCAGCGAAGCGGCGTTTGTAGAAGACCCTTTAAAGAATATGAATCATGATCCAGATGTGATTATAGAACCCATGGTTAAACTTGCAAGCGGGGAGGGAAGAAATGGTGGGAGATATCGGGGTTTGGGAGATGGAAAGGGATATGAAGAAACAGACTATATTTTTGAAAATTAAAATAAATCTTCCTTACTATCTAAAATGGTTGCTGGACCTCCCACGTTCCACGTTTGTGTCTCGAGTCCGAGATCAGATATGGAATCCAAAATTTGGGAAACGTATTTTTCCCTTGTATTAATATAAACTGTTGCACCAGTATCAGTTGAAAAGTATGCTTCTGCGCCACCTTCTCTCAAAGTGCGAATATTTTCAAAAATAGACAGTGTTTCTGGCTTCCAGTAAATCCATCCTTTTGGGCCGGTCATAGTTGTTGCAGCTAAGGAAATAGAATCCAGTTCTGCAAGTGAAAATATACCGTCGAAATCTCCGATCTCTATTGCATCAAGTGCATTGAATATTTGAGACTCTGCGTGTTTTACTCTTGCTTGGAACATGTGGCTTTCAGTGGCTTCTGCGTGAGCAGATTCTGTTTCTTTATACGCAGGTACAATTGCGACAATGATTCGAAGATCATCGTGGAAACCATCTTCTATACGGTATGATTTACATTCAAGATCGTTTTCACTAGAACGTAGGATTGAAAATCCTCCAGTCACGGATCGGGCTGCGGAACTAGATCCACGTCTAGCGATAGTGGAAATTTCTTCTAGAGAAAGGTCGAGATTTGCTGCTGTTGATAACGCCAAAGCGGCAGCTGCAAAGCCCGATGAAGAAGATCCAAGTCCTATATTAGAAGGGAATGAATTTGTACTTTCGAGCTTCACATGGTGAGAAATATTTCCTAATTCTCGTACTCGGTCTACAACTGTTTTTACACGTTCTGAGGATCGGCCTTGGAGATTTTTTCCATCGATGGAATATTGATCAGATTTTAAATTTGGATCAAATTCTACAGTAGTAGTAGTACTACTTGGGGCTGTGCAAACACTGATACTATCGTGGTAGGGAAGCCTGAGTATAGAATCGCGTATTCCATGATATTTTATGAGTCCTTGGATAGGATGGGCTCTTGCGGTCGCCTTCATGGAATGAGGCGTGCATGTGATGAACTTAACACTCTCGATGTTTGACAGAAGGGGTAAGTTTTTGGATTGGGCATGTTTATGAGGTAGAATTTATTTTTTTGAGTAGCCAAGAAATGGCAATTAAAATTGCTAGCATAATTGCGCCGAGAGTGCCAAACAGTCCTGAGATAATAAATCCGTAATCGGGCCCAGATATGGCCGCGGGGTCCAGAGTTAAAAATGGAATATTAGACAACGGGAGGAATACTTCGGGGTGGGTAGCAACATAAAGGAAAAATAAAGGAGATATGGTTTTTCCCAAATTTCGGATCCAAGAACCAATTGAGACTATTCCGGCCCGGATATCCCGAGAAGTGTTTTGGGTCAGTAGGCTAGTTTCCAGACCTGCGGCGAAACCCTCCACTATACCATAAAGAAGGCCAACGAATAAGAAAGAAATAAGAGAAGTTGCAAGACTGAAACCAATAGAAACTATTCCTATGAAAACCATACCAGTCAAAACTATGTATTTGATATGAAATCTGCTATTTGCTAGACGTTTGACTTGAGTTGCAACAGATGCTAAGCCCAAGCTCATCATGCTGAATACAAGACCTGCTTCTGCAGCGGACATGCCGTATTTTAATACCATGAATGGCAAGAATGTGTAGACGCCATATTTGATGAAGAATCTCATGAAAACCACGGCATAGGAGATTATCACAGCCCAATTAAAGAGGGCATTCCATATCGAATGTAAATAAGCAAAAGAAGTTGTACTAGATTCTTTTTCTTCAGTTCCCATTTCTGGCATGTATTTGAGAGTATACAGTCCAGCGGGTATGGCTATGAAGAAGAACAAGAAAGGTAAATTCCAAGCTATACCTCCTAAGAGTCCCCCCGCGATGGGGTAGAAAAATTTGGCTACGTTTATAGAAACTACTCTCAATCCCTGGGACCCGACTTCGAGATCTGTTTCTTTGGAAAACATATCACCAAGGATGGTACCAGTCATGGGCATAATTCCACTGACCCCAATTCCTTGCGCAAACCGTAACCAAAGTATTGTTTGCATATGATCTGTGAAAAAGATGGCAGTTCCACAGATACCGAAGAGTAATAGAGAAGCAGCGAGAACTATTTTTCTTTGAAAACGGTCAGCTATGAAACCCCAAAGTGGAATGAAAATTAGAGCGGGAAATGTAAACCATGCGATCATATTTGCCATGTCCATTTCAGTCATTCCAATTTCTAAAAACATTAGAGGAAAAACAGGGGAGATGAATGTCACTCCCATCATGGAAAGTGCACTCACTCCGTAAATAAAAGATGCAGTTTTGTCGAGTTCTGGTTTGTTCTTAAAAGAAGTTGGTAGAAGAGACATTTCAGGTGAGGTTATCGATTATTTTAGGAATGGCAAGGGTTTAAACTGGAGCAATGGGAGGGTATAAAATTAATATCAATATCCAATTGCAATTCCATCTCTGCGAGGATCAGATCCTCCAATTAGAGTGCCTTTTTGATCTGAGTAAATGAATTGCCCACCTCCAAAATGTTCCCTTGGATTGAAGAAGAGATGTTCTTCTAGAACTTCGTGTCCTTTTTTACGTAGTTCAGCAACGGTACTATCGGGGATTCGACTGGTTTCTAGGGCAATTTTATTTCCATTTACCCATCTAAATCGTGGAGCATCCATTGCTGCCTGGGGATTGAGACCTAGGTCTACCAAAGACAGCAAGACTTGTAGATGCCCCTGGGGTTGCATAGATCCACCCATGACGCCCCAAGATGCTCTGAATTCTCCATTTTTTCGGAGCATTGCAGGTATGATTGTGTGGAATGGTCTTTTATTAGGAGACATGCAATTTGCGTGTTTTTGGTTTAGGCTAAAAGAACATCCTCGATTGTGAATTAAGAAACCATTTGAAGAGAGTCCACTTCCAAAAGCCATGAAAATGCTGTTGATAAATGAAACTGCATTGCCTTCGCGATCAACGACAGAAATGTAAATTGTATCATTACCAGCGGGACCTGCTTTGGGGAGATAAGAGCTGGCAGATTCGCCTATTTCTTCGGCGCGTTTTTGTGCATATTTTTTTGATAGCATTTTTTTGAGGGGAATATCTACCATGTTTGGGTCGGAGATGTATTTGTGCCCATCTGAAACTGCTATTTTGAAGGCTTCAACGAGGGTGTGAATCCGATCTGGGTCTGTGATAGAAGAAGGGAGATC
>CAWVSQ010000001.1:0-15550 GCA_963933005.1 uncultured euryarchaeote | reverse complement strand
TCTACTTCCGTTACAGATTCGGGCCGAATGGATACAGTTAATCCATCATCTTCTCGGGAATAGATATTTGGTTTTCCGGTTACAGCGACATATGTGGGAGGATCTAGTTTTCGGAGGACACTTGTGGAATTGGGTTGGTATTGTCCAGAGTAAATATGGAAGATCCCAGTGGGGTCTGATATGCGACCATGCCACCATTCAGAATCATTTCCTATGTTGTCTAGTTGGGTTAAGGTGCCAACGATAAAAACGCGATTTGCACGTATTCCTGTTGGAAGTAAAATATAATTTGGAGCACGTTCATCTTCGGATTCTTTGAAAGTGTGGGTTGCCATATTGAATTCGTTTGCAAAAACTCTCCGGGCAACTTCACGAGAAACAGAAACACTCATTAAATCGACCTCGCTTGGATCAGGATTGAATCCGTGTCGATTGGTTCCGAGAGGGGTTGTGCTTCATTTGCGATTAAGTACCTACTGAATTTTGATCCTTGGATTTTGTAATATTTTCCGAGGAGCATGTTGCGCATTTTTGTAAGAACTACGCCCGTGTCAACAGCTTCGGTAGCCATTGCCTCGGCCTCCGAGAGGTTGATACCAGTGAGAAACTCAGTGGTTTGTTCGTTCAATATAACTTCAAATACATTGATCCCATCGTCGATTACACCTTTTAGGCGTAAATCGTATTTTCCATCTACTTCCCCGTGCTCTGCGCAAGTGCCATTTTGGAGAACACGCGTGCAAGAATCAGCTGTGCATCGTTTGATTAGTCCACTTCCAGATTGGATGTCTACAAGTGCTCCTTCAATGGAAGTTGATCCATCCCCGATTTCGATGTCTTGGTCCAATGGTTCTATTATTGTCGTTCTGTTGAGTTTTATGGAAAATCGGCCACCCCATTCATCTGTTACGACATTTTTTAGAAGGTAATTTCCATTGGCCTCGAGAGTTGGTAGATTGGATTTGGACCATTTGGTAAATTTAACTGTCCCAGTTTCATCCCCGGCCAAACCGACTTGATCGATGGAATCGCTGGTGGGATCCCAAAGGTCGACTATCTTGATTTGAAGGTCTATCCATTGTCCAGATGAATTGATATCTACAACTTTAACCTGAGAATTGGGTTTGTTGGCAGATGTAGTGGAATTTTTAGATTCTGGTGTGTTTCGGTTAACAACACTCCGAATGGCCTCTTCTAGAGGGACGCTATACCCCTCTACGAGAGTGCGCAATTGGGTCTCTATTTCATCTACTCCAATTTGAAATGTATCTGAATGTCTATCATGTAATTCTTCCGCTTTCTTACGTAAATCAATCATATTTATCACAATCTCCGCGTTTTTTTAATAGGAGATAGTATAATCTTTGTGTGAGAGTTTAATAATACTTCCCAAGTTGAGTGAAAGTGAAATTAAAGGAGTTAAGATCCCCAGAAATCCTCCCGACTACCAAGATTTGGTCGAGATGGTTTGGATGGTTTTTTGACAGGAGGATCTTCGGGAGGTGTAGATTCCTCCACCTCTTCAATAACCAAGGGTAAACGTTCGAGTTCTTCTGCGCGGGCATGGTTGGCTTTTACACTAGTAATTTTTACGAGAGATCTAGCGTCTGGCAAGACACCATCAACAAAAATGACAAAACCATCTTCGGTATGGCCAACCCCAGCTCCACTTTCATGAATATCAGTGACAGTGACTATAACTTCTTCACCGATTTTAACGGGTTGTTGTTTTAATTCACGGATGGGCAGACTGTAGTGGTTGCACCATTCCATTCCGCTCCTATTTGCATAAAATTGACATCCTAAACCTTGAAATCGCTCAGAGAAACTAGGGCATTGTGCTTCAATAGGACAGTTCGGCATGTCGGGTGTAGTTATTCTGCTGCCTAAACGCTTACGTTCCCAAAAACGTAACGTCTCTGAGGTCGACTGTGAAGATATGTTATTAATCCTATGCGTGGACCTAGATGATGATCTTGGTAGAAAAACTGGGATTACGACTCCGGTTATTGGACGGCAAGCTGTTGAGGGTGCCGCACTTGCTCTTGCGATAGAAGATCCTACAGACTCGGATGGGAATGTAATGTTTCAGGGTTTACAGCTTTATGAAAAGACTTTGCCAGATTCGGTTGAAATAGCAGTAGTAACAGGAAGTGCTAGAGGAGATATGGCTGCCGGGAGGAAGATTGGGGAGGAAATTGAAGAGGTCCTCAATAGAATGTTTTCAGGGGAGAAAGTAAGAACTGTAGTGGTAACGGATGGGGCACAAGATGAAAGTATCATGCCCATAATTCGGTCTAGAGTAGAAATCAGTGGGGTACACAGAGTGGTGGTCCGCCAAGCAGAGGGACTTGAATCTGCGTATTATACGGTGAAACAATTTATAAGTGATCCAGAAACAAGAGGAACCTTATTATTACCACTTGGTATTTTGCTTTTGATATATCCGATGTCCATTATCTTTGAGAACGTGGCAGGAGGTAGCTCTATTTTAGGCATGGGGGCTACGGTGATGGGGGTTTATGTCATATACAAGGGGCTGGGCCTTAGAGATTCGATTAGGCAAGCGGTGGAGAACGCAAAACGTGATTTGTACACGGGCAGAATTGTACTGGTTGCATATGTGGTTTCTGCCATCATAATTGTCATTGGGGGCCTTGAAGGATTTTATCTAATGGAAGAAACGAGAATGGGATCGGAGATTAATATAAATGTGATGAATAAAGTTGGAGCTTTTGTTTTTGGGGGAGTTCAGTGGTTTGGTTCTGCTGGAATTATTTGGAGTTTGGGCCACATAACAGATGAGTATTTGAATGGCAGAATGAAAATAAGATATCTAAATGCTCCAATATATGTTGTTTCGATCGTGGGCGTGCTCTATGCGGCTAGTGGGTATGTAATAGGTGCAGTTACACTAGAATTTTTGGCCATGGTATTAGTTGCAGGGACTATTCTTGGATTTTCAAGTACACTGATATTTTCAATTATAGAAACCAGAAGAGGGATTAATACGAACGAGTGACGGCGAAATTAACTAATTCTGAGAGATAATCTAGAGTAGTGGTATTTGTTGTCGGTATCCCGCCCAAAATACGCAAAGCACTATTAGCTTGTAGATGGGCTCTATAGTTTGCTTCGAGTGGGGAAATGCCGGCTACACGGAGTAAAGATGGACGTTCCAACAGGGCATCTTGTCCGGTTGGTTTTCCCAATATTGCAGGATCTGCAGTGGCATCTAAAACATCGTCACGGATTTGAAAGGCCATTCCAACAGCTTCGGCGTAGTCGCCTAAGGCAGTGATTGTAGATGGGTCGGATTTTGCAGAAATTCCACCTAACTCTGCGGCTGCGCGAAATAAGGATCCAGTTTTTCGGCGAGCCAAATCTAGATATTGTTCTTCGTTTTGAGGAGGAGATACTAATTCCATTGCTTCTCCACTTCCTAGATCTGCCATTGCGTTGGAAACGCATTCTAATGCTAGAGGATTGGTAGAAAATAAGTTGAATGCCTCTCCAATCAAACCATCAGAAGAAATAACTGCATTACTATGGCCAAATTCAACCCAAGAACTATATTGATTTCTTCGAAAGGGTGAAGAATCGATTATATCGTCGATGATGAGCGATGCTGTGTGGATTAACTCAATTCCAACCGCGAAATTGATTGCTTTTTTTGAATCCCCACCTGCAACTTCACAGGAAAGCAATGTTAGGGTTGACCGGAGGCGCTTGCCTCCGGATAAGGTAGAATATTTTATAGAATCGCGTAATTTTGGCAGACTGATTTCATCGATTATTTCAGATATGTGGTTTTCGATTAGTAATCGTTGATCTGCAGAATTGTTCACGTTGGAAGATGGAGAAGAAGAAACAAATAGATGGCGATAGGCGCGTGTGGAGGATAGACTGAATACCCTAACTGAACTCTTCTATTAAAAGTGGAAGTATTTCGAAAAGATCTCCAACTACTCCATAATCAGATACGTCGAATATGGGGGCTTTGGGGTCTTTGTTAATTGAAATTATCACTTTAGAGTTTTTTATTCCCGCTATATGTTGGACAGCACCAGATATGCCGATAGCCAAATAAATAGTGGGGGAAACTTTTGTGCCGGACTGGCCAACTTGACGGTCTTTTGGCAGCCATCCTGCATCTACGATTGGTCTAGAGGAAGAAACTGTTGCACCCATGGCTTCCGCAGTTGAAAAGATTAGTTCTAAATTTGTTTCTTCGCCAATCCCACGGCCAACACTTAGTAATAAATCAGAGGCTGAAATATCAACATCTCCAATCGGGGTTTCTTCATAATCTTTAATTTTGAAATTGATAGATTCTTCAGTTATATCTAGATCGAAAGGTTCGATAGAAGCATTTCCAGGAGTTGTGTCGTTTGGCCAAACGCCGGGGCGGATAGTTATTATTGCGGGGAGGGACGAAGCTATCTTAGCATGAAGTTTTGAAGAATACATTTCATGAAGGATTTCTACTTGGTTTGTGTAATTAATTTCAATTGCATCGGAGAGTAGAGGAAGGTCCAGGGTGGATGCTAGTGCGGGGGAATAGTCAGCCCCAGTAGAAGTGTGTAAAGAGAGAATTAAAGAGGGTTTTATCTTGCTAAATAGAAATGAGATTGCTTGTGAATAAACATTGTGCGTATAAGGCAAGGAAGTAGGCAGAGTGTGGATTTTATGGATTCCGGCTATATTGACATCTTGGGCCAGATTGTTCGCGTATTGTCCAATGAGAGCAACGTGTGCTTCTGTGTTAAGAGTGGTTGCAAATTCAATACCTGCGTTTAATAATCCAAAAGTATCGGTGTTGAGGACTCCTTGTCTATGTTCAGCTATGATTAAAATGGGAGACATTTAGCCACCTCCGAAGCCAAAATCTTTGATAATAGTGGCTATTTGTTCGGCTTGTTCATTGGAATTTCCTTCGAGGAACTGAATTTTACTATTAGAAACAGGGAGGGAAAATTCAATGAAATTTATTTTGGACTGGAATTCGGCAGGGTCTGAAGATAGATCACTGAAAGAGAGTACTTCCAGTTCTTTTTGTTGGGCTTGTTTGATCCCCCTTAGACTAGCATAACGGGGTTCGTTGATCCCGGTTTGAATAGTGAAAACAGCAGGCAGAGTTACCTCAGCCAATTCATCTATTCCATTTTCTAGCTCTCTTCGAACATGTGCGACTTCACCAGATAATTCAAGATCGGTGACTAGTGTTGCCCAATTGAATCCGATTTCAGCTGCTAGAGCCACCCCAGTAGAACCCCAACAGTCATTGCTAGATTGAACTCCGGTTAAGATTATGTCAGGAGAGACGATGGAAACAACTTTGGCTATAATTTTTGCTTTTAGTTGGGGGTCGAGGAATGGCAATGATTCCAGTTGAGGATCCCACACTCTGATTGCTTTAGTGACACCTTTTGCTAATGCCATTCTAATGGTTTTTTCTGCACGGGGGGGTGCGATAGTAACAGAGATGACATCAGAATCTGGATTAGATTCTGAAATTTGTATAGCCTCTTCTATAGCATATTCGTCCCATTCGTTCAAACCATACGTGAAATTACTTTCGAGGATTGACTTGTCAGAAAATTCTATTGTGTCGTCGGGGGTGGCTACTTCAGTGATTGCGACGAGTATTCTCATGATAGTAAATAGAGACTAATTTATCACTGAAGTTTTTGTTATTTTCGATCGCGACTTTCAGTTCTACGAAGTGAGATCAGATTTTCCCTACCTATGCGGAGTTTGTCTATGAATCCTTTATTCTCTAAATGGGATAGAGTTTGAGACACTTTGGCATTTGACCAATCGGTTTTTTCGACAATATCAACTTGCTTAATTCTACCACCATGTTGTCGTACTATGGTTAGAACTCGTTCTTCGTCGGAGACCAATGGGGCATAGGTCATTGGCCGAATGGGGGTGTCGTTAACAATTGGAGGGAGTGGAGCATATTTTCTTAGAATTGGGTATCGAGATGCGTTGGGGAAGATGGAAAATAGAGCCGATGAAATAGACCAGTTGAAATTTCTTTTTAAGATCCAAAATAGGCCTATTGACAGGGATAATAATATCGCAATGATGAATGTTAGGGATAGAAAAATGGGTTTAGGAGCAGGAGTTGGAGTTTCAGGAGGGAGTTCAATGAGAGTTGCAGATGGCTCTCCTGGGGAAAATTTTGTTGGACCGATTACATGAAGAGTTCCATTGTATATACTGTGGGAAGAACTCTGAGCCACGTAATTGGGGGGAAATTCAATTATAAGTTCTTGATTTTCCAGTAAAATGGGCATCCAAGCTTGGCCAGATTCTACATAAAATACATCCCCAACATCCATTGTATTTGCATGAGAATTGGTGAAATTGGTCCATATAAATGATAATGAAAGTGAACCGTGATCATCTGACATGGATGAAGAATAAGATATTTCTGTTAGTTCCATGTCCCTCTCAGTTTCAATTGAAGCGACTGTGACGGCATTGTTGAAAGGGGTTAAAGAGATAAACGACGGGCCATTGGATTTAAAATCAGTAGATAGTCTATTGAATGATTGCACTTCTAGTGGCGTGTTAAGAGGGAATTTTAATTCAACCGTCCATGTGGCTTCCCCGGTCGGGGAAAGGGCGATTTTGATTATCGTAATATCAGAGGATTCACTGGAGAGATCTTCTTGTGCTATTGAGCTCCCACAGATGGCCGATAATAAGATGATAGAAATAAAAAAGCATCTTGCCAATTGGATCGACATAAGAAACTATTCATTTTAAAGAAAAAAAAATCTTGCTAGAACCGTTACTATATAAGATAGGGTCGTTTTTGGTTGTTGAAAACATAAGGGGGATCATGAATACGGGGTTAAATGTAATAGTAATAGTTCTAGTTTTAGCCTCTATCGCGGTGGGAGGAGTTTCGGGAGAAACTTCATCTATCGTTGAGCTGTCAGAAGAAGAAATTAGAATGGTTAGTATTGGCCATATTGATCGGTCGGATTTTGTGGTTCAAACTCCCAATTTAGCGAATTCAATTGCTATTGATAGAAAAATCATTTCTGGCGAGTTCAGTAAATACATAGTATCAGAGGGGGTTTCTTCGGCAAGTGGGAATGATGAGAAGAGGGAGATGCTATTCCAGGCAGCTACAGAGGTTGAAATTGAATCTGCCGAAATAACAAGTCGTTTTAGAGAAATTCAAGATAGATGGGAAAGTGGGTGGATTGGTTCGGATGAATTTACTAGAGAACTGATATTGATAAGTACTGAAGCCGAGGCGCTAGTAGATCTATTAGACCATATAGAAAAAGAGGCAGAAAACGTTCCTCAAATGGAATTGAGAGGCAGGATCATGATGCTTAAAGAGAAATTGATACCTTTTGAAGGTCCGGTAAGAGATCACTTGATCGAGGTGACTAGAGGGGAAAGTCAAATGGGGAGCATATACATTGCTGTGTCACAGGGGGGTATGGTTTTGGCTACAATTAAAAGTGGGAAGTATCTAAGAGAGGCGTATGTGTGGGATCAAGAATCTTCGTCGGGGGGAATAAGTCTAGATGAAGCAATTAGTAGAACAGCGACTCTGTACCCAACAGCATACGATCCTGAAGTGAGTCAGCAAACAGGGATAATGGGTAAGGGAAGAGGATATCAAATTGAAATTGGGTTTGAGAGCGGGTCGTTGATTTCCCATCTGGATGGTGGAACTCGGAATGTATTCTATGAAATCCAAGAAAGAAAATTGGGAGTCATGAAATCGAAATCAAAAGTTGAATTTAAGGAGGATGGCATAAAAGTAGTGGTAGAACGGGGGTTTGTGGGGGGGCCACTTAAAGTGGAAGTATATGACGATAATACAGGAAGTATAGCTCCCGCGATGATGCTAATCGGGACGAGTAGAGAAGAAAAAATAAATAGAGGGGGGACGTGGATACTAGCCCCAGATAAGAGTGCGAAAATAGTTGTAGAAATGAACGGAAAAGTTACAGAAATACAAATATACCCAATTCCAATGAATGAAGTGGAAAATGGGAACGGGACTTAGAAAGGGACTACTTTTTGGAAGGTGGGACGTTTGCCAAAGTGACTATGGCAAGGGGACTACCAATATGTGCTTGTAGAAGTATGTGTTGGATATTTTCAAAACCTGCAGCAGAGAATAAATGATCTGCTTCTGATTCGGTGTAGAAAAGCATCATAGAAGTTGCAAGAGTTCTAGCAAATAGGCCTTTTGGTTTTTTTGGACCGACGAGTAAAACCTTACCACTAGGTTTGACTATACGCCGAATTTCAGAGAGGGCTTCGATGGGGTTGGGCCAATATTCTATCGATCCAGAAGACCAAACAGCATCAAATACATCATCAAAGAATGGTAGATTCTCTGCATCGCCTATGTAAAGAGGGACATAAGAGGATGTAGAAAATTTTTCACGTGCTTTGTTGAGTTGGTGAATGCTATGATCGATTCCATAAACATTTGTCGTCCGTTTCAAGAGTCCCTCGGTTCCAAAGCCAGTACCGCACCCAACATCTAAGATTTTATCAGTAGAAGTTATATCGAACAGATCTATGGCTTTCTCTCGCATCGGAATCGTCCAGAAAAGTGGGTTGATTTTATCGTATATTTTTGAGAGATATTTATAGAAAGTCCGAGCGCGTCTTTTGTCTTCTAAGATTCCCATTAAAAGAATAATTTAGCCGACCATGAAAAAAACATGCGTTTGGCATCGGGACGTAGTGGGCGGGGATTTTAAGATAATCTAACTGAGCTCGATCGTATAGTTTAGGCCCTAACTTAGAATGTTATATATTCCAGGAGAGGGTATCTCGTCTATAGGATGCCACAGGAAAAAACAAGAAATGGAGTTGAGGAGTTAGAGAACTTTACAGAACTGATGCAACGTGGAGCGCGCATGGGGGTTTCGTTGTCCATTTTATATATTTTAGTTCGGGTAATAGCTGAACGGGGGATTGATTGGTTAGTTGCAGATATCGTGGTGGTGTTTGCATTCTCTCTGATCTGCCTCATGATGTTTTTAGGGGCATGTGTGGGTCATGCACGGGATATGTTTGAAAATCCACCACAAACATCTAAGCAGATGTTAAAATCACTGGATATACCTCCAAAAAGTAGCAAAGGGTGGTGGTTTTTGATAGGTGCAGTTGTGACCATTGTGATGGTGACTGTGGTGGCCCTGTACTTCCTTGACAGATATTACTGGATGGGTTATCAATGGCAGATAGCTCCATTGGCAGGTTTGGCGGTCGTAGTGCTAGAGATGATGCTCATAGGTGCGGGGGGCAGTAATGCTGAATTTGTACTAAAAACTATCCAAGCAACAGGGGCAATTGGCAGGGGTAATAGACGGGTAGGAAGAAGGTAGGAAATCCAGTCAATGTATAATGTCACACCGGATTCGGGGATAACGTTCAAAGATTCTTTAGATTCGAGATCGTAACGACCAAATATACACCCATCAGAAGAAATGATAAGATGGCAAGGCCAGAGGTCCTCGAAAAAATCCAAGGCATAGAGATCGAAGTTGAAAAAATCATTTCCGATGCTGAGAAAAAGGCGCAAAGCTCCATTTCTAAGGCTGAGAAAAAGGCAGAAGGCATAGTTGTAAAAGAAAATGAAAAAACAGCGAAAAATAGCGACGATAAATTGGAAAAGTCGCGAGTTGAGATAGAAGGGGAATGTAAAAAAATTCTCAAAGGGGTTGATAAAGATATTAAGAGATTAGATAAAGATGCGGCTAAAAATCACGACGGAGTTATTTTGTTTATCAAAGATCGGTTTAAGGAGTCTGTGGATGCTAAGGCCTAAACAAATGAGCAGGGTCTCGGTTACGGGATCTAAAGAAGTGATGGAAGAGTTCATAGATACCATCCATGAATTAAATGCGATTCATTTGGTAGAATATGATGGTTCTTGGAGTGGATTCCAAAAAGGTAGTCCTGGGGTACTAGCTGAAGAAGTATCAGAGAGATTGGTTACTGCACGGGCTATTGAAAGCATACTTGGAATTGAAGCCGAAAGTTTTGAATATAGATATGAGTTCAAAAATGGGGAAATCAAAGAGAAATTAGAAGGGCTTAGAGAAAAAGTAAATCGCCTCGAAGATCGCAGGGCGGAGATTGTAGAAAGAATGAGACGTGTAGAAGAACTTCTTGTAGAGGCAAAGGTGTTTATAGAGATAGGAATTGATTTTGATTTATTGAAAGGGTACAAAACGGTGGATGTGTTTGTGGGAAAGGGAGATGTTGAGAAAATAAAAGAAACATTGTCAAGAGTCAAAGACCCCGTAGAAATATTTACTGGAGAAAGCTCGATAGCAATAGTTGCGGAGGCTGATTCTTCAGAAGTTCTAAATGCGCTAGAGAGAACTGAATTTGAGCGGGTTGAAGTTCCAGATAGGTTGGGAGAAGCGGGAGGATATTTTTCAGATCTAGAGAATGAGGGAAAGGAATTATCCAGTGAGCTTGGATCTATTAAGATTCAAATGGAGAAAATTAAAAATGAAGTGAAGCGATTTTTACTCGCGACGGAGGAAAAATTAAGTATAGATGTACAAAGGACAGAAGCACCATTACTGTTTGCAACAACAGAAAATACATTTACTGCAGAGGGATGGATACCGACGGTACTTTTGCATGAATTAAATGAGAAGCTAGAGGAATCTGTTGGGAGTCATATGGCGATAGAAGAACTCGAGCGTGCAGAATATGATGCGGAAGGATTTGTAGAGCATGGAGAATCTGTTGGGCAGGCGAAGGTGGAAGGAGATACAAAAATGGGTCGTTCTGAGCCCCCGGTGATTCAAGATAATCCCACAAGTGTTCAGCCTTTTGAAGTATTGGTTCAGACGATTGGGAGGCCAAAATACTCAGAATTGGATCCAACATTGATAATATTCCTGACGTTTCCAGCATTTTTTGGATTTATGATAGGGGATGTGGGATACGGAATTTGTTATGCCATAATTGGTTATCTTTTAATGAGTAAATCGGATAGTATTGGGATTAAGAGTTTAGGAGGAGTTACAATTTGGGCGGGTATATTTACAATATTATTCGGTGTGTTTTATGGTGAATTTTTTGGGATGCACATAGTGGGAGAATTGATTTGGGGAGGGCATCCCCCGATAGAAAAAGGACTCTCTCCTAAAACAGCACATTTTGCCCTGTTATGGCTTGTTGTAGCTATGTTGATAGGGATAGTGCATGTGAGCATAGGGTATACCATAGATTTCATAAATAAGATGAGACATAGTATAGTTGATGCGGTGTTAGAGAGCGGATCGTGGATTCTCCTAATGTTAGGTGTGTGGACATGGGTTTTCAGCACACATTTGAGGTCTGTTAAGCCAGATTTATTGTTTGTGCAACTATCGAAAGAGCCGTTAGCATTCACGGGTTTTTCACCTGAAACAGGGTTGTTAGCGTTAGGAATTGCATTCGTGGGCCTTGTGTTAATGATAATAGGGGAGATAAAACATCAAGGTGCTCTGGGGGCCATAATTGGAATTTTGGAGAGCCCAAATGTTCTTGTTAATATTTTATCTTATGCCAGAATACCTGCTGTATTATTAGCAAAGGCGGGGATGGCTTTTGTGGTTAATTTATTGGTTTTTGGAGCATATATTGCCGAAGATGGGGCAAGTCACTTTATGCATAATACTGCAGTTGCGGCAGTACATGGTGAAATGATATTTCCGGGATTGATTCATCCTGCTAGTTTTGGGATTGCAGGATTAATTGGAGGGGCCATCATTCTAGTTATAGGACATGGTATAGTATTGGCCCTGGGAGTAACGAGTGCAGGGTTGCAATCTATTCGTTTGGAATATGTAGAATTTTTCCAGAAATTCTATGCAGGAGGCGGGATAAAATACACTCCATTTGGACAAAATAAGCGGTACACATAATAGCAAGATTTGAAGATATAGGGGGGTACACTTCTGCAGAAGGATTTGGTAAGTTTTATCAAGGAAGTAAACCGAGTTATTAACGTTCGTGTATTAAATTACATACATCACGGATGATGAAGTGAAATCCATGCTTGAAACTATATTCGACTTACTTGCAAACAATGCCGTACCGCTCCAAGAACACGTGTCAACTGACGTTGTCCACGGATCCCTACCTAAAGCTGCCGCTGCCCTAGGGGTTGGGCTAGCTGCTTTGGGGGCAGGTATTGCAGAACGGGGTATTGGGGCCGCGGCAGTTGGGGCGATAGCTGAAGATCGAGAGTTCTTTGGAATAGGCCTCGTCATGACTGTATTGCCAGAGACATTGGTTATCCTCGCACTAGTGGTTATATTCCTAGTGTGAAAAGGTTAGATAATAATGAGTCTCGAAACTGTCGTTGAAGATATCCGGGAGAAAGCTCGGAAGGATGCTGAGAGGATCCTCTCGGAAGCGGATATAGAGGGAAAAGGAATTGTGGATAAAGCGAAGAAGGAAGCTGCCATTATCAAAGTTTTGGGGAAAGAGGAGACGGGCCGTAGGGTAGAATTGGAAAGAGAACAAAAATTCTCAAGCGCCAATCTAGCGGCGAAGCAAAAAACGCTTGAAAAGAAACGAGATCTTTTAGAGTTGATTCGGCAAGAAATAGAGAATGAAGTTTCACAGATAAAGGGAAAAGAAAGAGAAGAATTAACGGAGAAATTAATAGAATCTTCGATGGGAGAATTCAAAGATGTGAAAGATGTGGTTGTGTATTGTAAATTGGAAGACGAAAAGCTTCTCAAGTCTTTATTGAAGAAACACAAAGGTGTGAAATATGGAGGTGAATACGAGTGTATAGGAGGAGTGGTTATGGAGAGTGAATCTGCTCGAATGCGAGTGAATAATACATTCGATTCTGTTATTGAAACGGTGTGGACAGAAGAACTGAAAAACATAAGTGAACTTTTATTTGGATCAGGTCAATGAGCAGTTCTGAAACAGGGAATTATGAATATGTATCGGCACGGGTCCGATCACGTCGAGCATATTTATATGGGGATGAAGAATATCGAAGATTTGTTCGCATGGGGCCGGGGGAGATTTCTAGGTATATGGAAGAGACTACTTATGCCCAAGAGATGAATGAATTTGGTGCCAGATACAGAGGAGTTGATCTTATAGAGTATGCGTTGAACCACAATCTTGCAAGTCAATTTGAAGATTTGTTGAGATGGTCAGAAGGAGAATTGTATGAACACATATCCCGATACTTGAAAAAGTTTGATGCATGGAATGTGAAGACCATTCTTAGAGGAATATATGCAAAAGAAGATATTGAAAGGATTCGGGATGATCTCATTCCAGCGGGTGAATTTAAGAGTGCGTTCTTGGAGCAATTGATTGGATCAAGCGATATAGAAGAATTTGTAAATTTATTGGAAGGGACTATGTTTGGTGAAATGTTGGGAAAGGGTTTTAGAGAATATGAAGATACGGGGCTTTTAGTCTCGCTAGAAAATGCGATAGACAGGTGTTATTATCAACAACTTCTCAGAAAAATAGAAGTAGTAGAAGATCCGTCTTTGGTTTTATATACGGATTTCTTACGTGCAGAAATAGATTTTAAAAATATAATGAATGCACTTAGAATTGCACATAGTGGGTCCGAAATTCCAATTGCAGAATATTACATACACGGTGGGAAACAATTTACATCTACTAAGCTATCATCCTCAATGAAAAATTTGGATGAAATGGTAATCATGATACGTGAATCGAAGTATGGTGAACAACTTTCGGGCGCGATTGAAAAGCTCGAAGACACAGATAGTTTGATTAGTTTTGAACATGAACTTGAAGCTGTATTATTAGAATACTGTGATCGTTTGTCCCACGTATACCCATTGAGTATTTGTCCAGTGATTGCATTTGTTCTTTCAAAGGAGAAAGAAATAGAAAATGTTCGGGCGATTGCAAGAGGGAAAGAAGCAGGTCTTTCACCTGAGGAAATAGAAAAACAGTTGGTGATTTCATGAGTCAAGAGATTGCGGTTATAGGAAGTCCAGAGTTCACAACAGGATTCAAGCTCGCAGGAGTGAGACGGAATGAAAGTATTCAAGAGGAAGAGAAATCTCAGAAACTGGATGCAGTGGTAGAAGAAGTGTTAGTAGACAAAGACATAGGTATTGTTGTTATGCATCAAGATGATCTGACATACTTGTCACGGGGGGTAAGGAAATCGGTAGAAGAGAGTGTAGAACCCACAGTTGTGACTTTGGGTAGTGTAGAATCTAGTGGTCTGAGAGAGCAAATAAAACGTGCCATAGGTATTGATTTAATGAGTGATTAAAAAATGAGTCAAGCAAAAGAGAAAACTATCGAAGATGGGATTATAAAAAGAGTAAGCGGGCCAGTCGTTTCTGCGGCAGGTCTAGACGCTAAGATGAACGATATGGTTTATGTAGGGAATGAAGGATTGATGGGAGAAGTAATTAGGATAAAAGATGATTTGACAACCATACAAGTTTATGAAGAAACGTCAGGAGTCTCCCCAGGAGAACCAGTAGAAAATACAGGGGAACCGCTATCAGTGGACCTTGGTCCGGGTATGTTAAATTCTATCTATGACGGAGTTCAACGTCCTTTGGCTGTTTTGGAAGGCCAATTGGGTGCATTTCTAGATAGGGGTGTAGATGCCCCAGGGATTGATTTAGAAAAAAAATGGGAATTCAAAGCGGGTGTGAAAAAAGGAGATGAAGTAAAAGCAGGAGATATTATTGGGACGGTGCAAGAGACGGAAAGTATAGAGCACAAAGTTATGGTGCCTCCAAATTTTGAAGGTGGGAAAGTAATTCGGATAGAAAAGGGAGAATATACAGTAGTAGACGAGATATGTGAACTGGATTCTGGCGAAAAAATAACTATGCGTCAGAAATGGCCAGTTCGTTCTCCTAGGCCGACCAAACAAAAGCACACTCCTACAATACCTCTAGTTACTGGACAAAGAATTTTAGATGGTCTGTTTCCAATAGCAAAGGGTGGAACTGCAGCCATTCCAGGACCATTTGGATCTGGAAAGACAGTAACACAACATCAACTTGCCAAATGGTCTGATGCAGACATAATAGTGTATGTAGGGTGTGGAGAAAGAGGGAACGAAATGACAGAAGTTATTGAGGTGTTTCCAAAACTAGAAGATCCCAAAACAGGTAAAGCTCTGATGTCCAGAACTTGCTTGATTGCGAATACATCGAATATGCCAGTTGCTGCGCGAGAATCCTGTGTATATACAGGAGTTACTATTGCAGAATATTATCGAGATATGGGGTATGACGTTGCGGTGATGGCAGATTCAACATCGAGATGGGCTGAAGCCATGCGTGAAATTTCAAGTCGGTTGGAAGAAATGCCAGGAGAAGAGGGATATCCTGCATATTTATCTGCACGTTTGTCGGCATTTTATGAGCGCGCGGGACTATTTACTAATTTGAATGAGACAACAGGTTCCATATCTATCGTAGGAGCAGTTTCGCCACCAGGAGGGGATTTCTCAGAGCCTGTTACGCAAAACACATTGAGAATTGTAAAAACATTTTGG